>NZ_NCVC01000009.1:0-41781 GCF_002096735.1 Streptococcus mitis
AGTGTTCCATCCGCAACATACCATAGTCCGTACGGGATTCGAACCCGTGTTACCGCCGTGAAAAGGCGGTGTCTTAACCCCTTGACCAACGGACCTGAGCTGTTATTTTCAACTCTTACTATTATACAGACTTTTTCTAACTTGTCAACAACTTTTTTAAACTTTTTATGTTTTTTTGTATGACTCCCTAATGAGTACGGATATCAAACTCCTTAAACACAATACGTAAGTCTCTCAATACTCTTTGACGCCCTCGGAAGCGTTCATGTCTTAAGACGCGTTCTAACTCTTCTTGTTTGTCTTTACTTTGTTTGTTTCTATAATCTCTTAGTGTCTCATGAAAGAGATAATACTCATCTAGCCACATACCTCCCTCACTGATACGATGACTAATCTCACCTACTTCTTCATAGGGTTCTTTATCATATCTACGCTTCTGGCTTTCTTGTTTACGGATATAGTCTAGAATTCTATTTCGGAATTTAGTTTTGAAGTATTTACGTAAACGAGGAATATCTTCTACTAGCTCTTCTTCTCTACTAATCAATTCATGTAAGCAGAGCATACCCTCTTGGTCCCAATCCGATAGTTCCCATAAATGCAAGTAATATTCATTTCTACTCTTATATACAATTCCCTGGACTTCTTTATACAATTCTTTAAACATAACGTTCCCCTTTCTAGATACAGTCTAACAGATTCAGAAACACTTTTGTCCCATTTCCTCCATTCTGTTCCCTACACCGTCTAAACTGCACAAAAAAGAGAGGGCAAGCCTCTCTTTGGGTTATAATTCTGCAATTTGGTTTAGGTTTACTTCTGCAACTGTGTCATTACCAAACATAGAGATAATCATCTTCACTTTATTGTTATCAATCTCTGTAATCTTACCAGTATAGTCTGCAAAAGCACCATCAATGATACGTACAGTTTGACCAACTTCAACATCGATATCAAACTCTTGTACAGTTTGTCCCATAGAAACCAAGATATCACGGATTTCTTGTTCCAATAATGGAGTTGGTTTTGATCTATTTCCGTGAGATCCGACGAATCCTGTAACGTTTGGTGTGTTTCGAACAACAAACCAAGCTTCATCTGTCATCACCATTTCTACAAGAACATAACCTGGAAAGCGATTCTCTTCTACTTCTTTTCTCTTTCCATTTTTTTCAACTTGCACTGTTTGTGTTGGAATTTCAACACGTAAAATATTATCCAACATATTGTAGGTTTGTGCACGTTGTAATAGATTTTCTTTTACCTTATTTTCATAACCAGAATAGGTTTGTAAGACAAACCATCCTTTATCAAAACTATCCATGATACTTCCTTTCATAATAGAAGATATCTAGTGTAAATAACTCCACTAGCCTTCTAAAAAATGTTAATAAATCGAATCAAACCTGAAACAATCAACTGGTCAAAAATGTAAATAATTACTACAAAGAAAGCTGTGTATTCCATGATAGAACGAAAATCTCTCCAGCTTTCCTTGCGAGTTGGCCATGTTGTGTCTTTAAGAAGTCTAAAAATATCTCCAATAAAACGCATCGCTCTCTCCTATCTCGTTTCTCTATGTATAGTGTGCTTACCACAATGTTTACAAAATTTATTTACTTCTAGTCGTGTTGGCTTGGGGTTTCCGCTGATCTTGATTGAATAGTTTCTCGAACCACAAACCGCACAAGCTAGGCTTGCTTTTTTTAGTGCCATAACGCCTCCATCCTATCTATTATAACAAGAAAGCTAGGCTTTGACAAGCATCTTAACGAAATAGATTGACTACCGAATCCCATATCGTTTGAGCCTTTTCCTTAATTTTAGCATCCGAGATAGCACGGCTAGCCTCATCTACCAGATTTTGTGCACGACTTCTAATATCAGAAAGGCTATTATCCGCCTGATTTTCTTCATTACTCTGTACTTGATTTCTTGTATTGGCTGGTGCAATTCCATTTTGCTTATACGCATTTTCAACTGTAAAGGTACTTCCTGGCGTATAAGGTAAAATGGTATTGGCAATGTTTCTAAAGACATGGGCTGCACCGTTTGAAGTAGATCCTGCTAGATAGTGATTTTCATCAGTCGTAGGGAAACCAAGCCAGTGACTAATCACTACATCCGGTGTATAACCAATCACCCACTGGTCACTTGTGTATTCCGGATTGAAAACCGCTTCAGTTGTTCCTGTTTTTCCTGCCATGACATAGTCTGCAGGTGATGAACTAATACCTGTTCCGTTTGTAAATGTTCCCAACATCATACTGGTCATCTTGTCAGCTACAGACTTATCAATCACCCGTTTTTGTGAATTTTTATGGCTCGCAATGACCTGACCACTAGCATTTTCAATTCTACTAATAAAATGAGCTTCCGGCATTAAACCTTCATTTGCAAAGGCAGCATATGCTTGAGCCATTTGAAGAGGGTTGGTTTCAACACCGCTTCCCAAGGCGACACCAAGAACACGATCGACCTTTTCCATGTTGAGTCCGAATTTTTCGCCCGCCTCAAAAGCCTTATCAACGCCCAAATCATTAACAGTGGCAACAGCAGGCAGATTAAGCGATTCTGCCAAGGCTTGATACATAGGAACTTCTCGACTCGTTTTGATCCCTGCATAGTTATCAACCTTATAGCTGTCATACTGCATGGTATGGTTATCCAACTGCTTATTCAAAGCCCAGCCAGCTTCAACTGCAGGCGTATAAACAACTAAAGGCTTAATTGTAGAACCAGGGCTACGTTTTGATTGAGTTGCATAGTTGAAATTCCGGAATCCAGTTTTATCATTGCCAGCAACCTGACCGACAACTCCACGAACTCCACCTGTTTTCGGTTCGAGAGCTACACTTCCTGATTGAGCAAATGTTCCATCCTCTGCCCTCGGAAATAGCGCTGTATTTTCATAGACAACCTGCATATTTGCTTGATAGTTTTGGTCCAGCTCTGTATAAATGCGGTAGCCATTATTGACAATTTCTTCCTCTGTTAGATTATACTTGGAAACAGCTTCGTTAACCACCGCATCAAAGTAAGAAGGATAGCGGTAATCTGAGATTTTTCCTTCATACTTATCGTGCAATTGCGAAGTCATATCAACTTCTGCAGCTTCGGTTTCTTGGTTTTTATCAATGTAACCCGCTGCAAGCATATTTTGCAAGACAGTATCACGACGATTGGTAGAATCTTCTACAGATTTCAAGGGGTTATACAGTTCCGGTCCTTTGAGCATCCCTGCCAGAGTCGCAGCTTGATCCAAACTCACTTCTGAAGCAGAAACTCCAAAGTATTTCTTACTCGCATCTTCTACACCCCACACACCATTTCCAAAATAGGCGTTGTTAAGGTACATGGTTAAGATCTGTTCCTTACTATATTTTTTTGTTAATTCTAAGGCAAGGAAAAATTCTTTTGCTTTTCTCTCGACAGTTTGATCCTGTGATAGATAGGCGTTTTTAGCCAGCTGTTGGGTAATAGTAGAACCACCACCTGAACGACCAGCAGTGACAATAGCCAAGAAGAAACGACCATAGTTAATACCGTCATTTTTATAAAAAGAACGGTCTTCTGTCGCAATAACGGCATTCTGCAAATTTTTACTGATATCAGTCAATTCAACATAAGTTCCTTTTTGACCAGACAAGGCACCAGCCTCCTTTTCTTCACGGTCAAAAATGAGAGTTCGAGTTTTCAAGGCATTTTGCAAATCATTGACATTGGTGGACTTGGCTACAGCAAACAAATAGGTTCCAACTAGCAAGCCTGAACTCAAACCTAGTATAAGGACAATCTTTGTTAGATGATAGCGACGCCAGAATTTTCGAATCGGACCTACTTGGGCCAATTTTTTTCGATCACTACGAGAGCGACGTAAGCTAGTAGAATCAGAATCCTCCGATTCACTTGTTTCTTTTTTAAAAAGAGAAAGAAATTTCTCAAATAATTTATCTAATTTCATGCGTTTATTTTATCATCTTCATCATAGGAAGACAAGAATTTAGCTATTTCCTATCCAAATAGGGCTTTTTTTGTTACAATATCTGTATGAAATTCACTTTTACTTTACCAGCCTCTCTACCTCAAATGACGGTAAAGCAATTACTTGAGGAACAACTCCTCATCCCTAGAAAAATCCGTCATTTTTTGAGAATCAAGAAACACATTTTGATTAATCAGCGAGAAGTTCGCTGGAACGAGATTGTAAGTCCTGGAGATGTTTGCCAGTTGACTTTTGACGAGGAAGATTATCCCAAAAAAGAAATTCCTTGGGGCAACTCTGAGCTTGTTCAGGAAGTTTATCAAGATCAACACTTGATTATTGTAAACAAACCAGAGGGTATGAAAACCCACGGTAACCAACCAAACGAAATCGCCCTTCTTAACCATGTCAGTGCCTATGTTGGCCAAACCTGCTATGTTGTTCATCGTCTAGACATGGAAACCAGTGGCTTGGTTCTCTTTGCCAAAAATCCTTTTATCCTGCCTATTCTCAATCGCTTACTGGAGAAAAAAGAGATTTCTAGGGAATATTGGGCACAGGTCGACGGACATATCAACAGCAAAGAACTTGTTTTCAAAGACAAAATTGGGCGTGATCGCCATGACCGCAGAAAACGAATAGTTGATACAAAAAATGGACAATATGCTGAAACACATGTAAGCAGATTAAAGCAATTACCAAACAAAACTTCCTTGATTCGTTGCAAACTAAAGACAGGGCGAACACATCAAATTCGTGTGCACCTTTCGCATCATAACTTCCCGATCCTGGGTGACCCTCTCTATAATAGCAAATCAAGGACGAGTCGGCTTATGCTCCACGCCTTTCGTCTGTCCTTTACCCATCCGCTTACTCTAGAGAAATTAAGCTTCACTACCCTTTCAGATACCTTTGAAAAAGAATTAAAAAAGAATGGATGATTGTCGTGTCATCCATTCTTCTATATAAATAAGAAAAGCAAGACCAAGAGGCCTTGCTTTTTATCGACTCAAGAATTATTTAGCAATTTTTGCGAAGTATTCAAGAGTACGAACAAGTTGTGCAGTGTATGACATTTCGTTGTCGTACCATGATACAACTTTAACCAATTGTTTACCGTCAACGTCAAGAACTTTAGTTTGAGTTGCGTCAAACAATGAACCGTAAGACATACCTAGGATATCTGAAGATACGATTGGATCTTCAGTGTATCCGTATGATTCGTTTGAAGCTGCTTTCATAGCTGCGTTCACTTCGTCAACAGTAACGTTCTTTTCAAGAACTGCTACCAACTCAGTTACAGAACCTGCTGGAACAGGAACACGTTGAGCAGCTCCGTCCAATTTACCGTTCAATTCTGGGATTACAAGACCGATAGCTTTTGCAGCACCAGTTGAGTTAGGAACGATGTTTACAGCACCAGCGCGAGCACGGCGAAGGTCACCACCACGGTGTGGTCCGTCAAGAATCATTTGGTCACCAGTGTAAGCGTGGATAGTAGTCATCAATCCTTCAACAACACCAAAGTTGTCTTGAAGAGCTTTAGCCATTGGAGCCAAGCAGTTTGTAGTACATGAAGCACCTGAGATAACTGTTTCAGTACCGTCAAGAACGTCGTGGTTAGTGTTGAATACAACTGTTTTAACGTCGTTTCCACCAGGAGCAGTGATAACAACTTTTTTAGCTCCACCAGCGTGCAAGTGTTTTTCAGCAGCTGCTTTCTTAGCAAAGAAACCAGTAGCTTCAAGAACGATTTCTACACCGTCGTTAGCCCAGTCGATTTGTTCTGGATCACGCTCAGCAGAAACTTTGATGAATTTACCGTTAACTTCAAATCCACCTTCTTTAACTTCAACAGTACCGTCGAAACGACCTTGAGTTGTGTCGTATTTCAACAAGTGTGCAAGCATAACTGGATCTGTAAGGTCGTTGATACGAGTAACTTCAACACCTTCTACGTTTTGGATACGACGGAAAGCAAGACGACCGATACGTCCGAAACCGTTAATACCAACTTTAACTACCATTAGTGATTTCCTCCTTATGAAAATCATGAAATTTTTATTGTGAAAAGAGTAACTTGAATCACTACAAATCACCTTTCAACAAACCTATTATATAACTATTTAAGTTTAATTGCAAGTACGGGCATTGTTTTTCTATGTTAGTTTCTTTTTCAGGCTATAAATCAAGAACTTCCTTACTATTCATATCGTAGCGATTCTACAGGATCCATTTTACTAATTTTACGTGCTGGGAAGTAGGCTGAGACATAACCAAGTAATAGAGCAAAAGCTAGAGTTCCTAAAATAGATAGAAGATTTAATTCAAAAACCTTCGTGATGGATGGGTAAAAGTGATTTACAACCGCATTCGCCAAACTTCCCACCCCTTGTGCAACCAAAAATGCCAGCAGCAAGGCGATTCCTACAATCCAAATAGCCTCGTAAATAAAAATTCCTTTGACATCGCGATTTTGATAACCAACTGCCTTCATGACACCTATTTCCTTAGAACGTTGCATGATATTAATGTAAATGATGATGCCAATCATGACCGCTGCTACCACAATAGCTTGTGATGAAAGCACAATCAACAATCCCTGAATAACACGAATAAAAGTAATCACAATATCAAGAACCTTCTGTTGAGAAAGAACAGTATACTTCTTATTTTTCTGCAATTCTTCTGTTACCACTTTTGTCTGTGATGGATCTTTAAGTTCCAAGATAAAATAAGATACAGCTTTTGTAAATCCAGCTTCTTTCAAAATTGTTTCCATTTGATTAGACGGCATGAAACTGTTGCTATCCTCCATGTCATCTTCATCATTGATTACACGCACAATCTTCGTTTGAAATTGAGCAATTTTGCTAGCTTCAGCAGCATTTTCTACAATGCTGGCTGAGACTGATTTACCAATAATATCACTAGCCGTCAGATTTTTTCCTGTCTGTTCATTCCAACTTTTTAGTAAACTGCTTGGAATCGTCAAGCCCTGTTCATTTGCATCAGTATAGAGGGAACCGGCTAATACTTTGTCCGCCTCATTACTACTAACAGAAATACTTGTATCCTCATAGAGACTCACTACTTGAGCATAAGAAGGCATCGTTTGACTCAGATCCATTTCTTGCCCATCTATAGTAATATTTGACATGGTCATCCCAAAAGGACTCTCCAAATATTTAATAGCTTCTTTGCCAACTGTATCCGTGATATAGTTCTTATCATCTTGGTTCAAAAAGCCTCGTCCAGCATTTTCTGTGTTTAAAGCAATCTGAACTTGAGAAGGAATTTGACCTCCATTCGTATTTTCATCAATCATCGAAATCAAAGCATTTCCCAAGCCGAAAGAAATTAAGACTCCTACAAAACCGATTGAGGTTGCTAGCGCAATCAATAAGTTACGCCACTTTCTTTCCAGAAAGTTATTTAAAGAAAGTTTGAATTTGTTTTTCAATGATAATCCTTTATTTTTTGACTTCTTCAACGACTTCACCATCCTTCATTTTGATAATCACATCTGCATATGCAGCAACCTCTGGATTATGGGTTACAATCAATACTGTTTTCCCTGTCTGGGCTAAATTTTTAAATACTTCCAATACCATTTCTTGAGATTGAGAATCCAGTGACCCCGTTGGCTCATCTGCTACAATCATATCAGGCTGATTTACCAAGGCACGCGCGATTGCTACACGTTGCTTTTGCCCGCCAGAAAGCTGTTTAACATTTTTAGCCATAAAAGGCTCCATTCCTAAGCTACTTAATTGCTCCTTTGCAATCATTGTCATCTCCCTGTCAGATAAATCTTTGACATAGAGAGGTAGCTTGACATTGTCCAAGACAGATTGATGAGGAATGAGGTTGAAGTTTTGAAACACAAATCCAATCTTGTTTTTACGAAATTGAGTTAGTTCAATCTCTGATAAGTCACGGAGAGATTCCCCTTTAAATTCTAAAACTCCTTCATATTGTCTATCTAGACCACTGATGATGTTTAGCAAGCTAGTTTTGCCACAGCCTGACGGCCCGTAAATCGCTGTAATTTTACCTCTTGCGATTTGCAGGTTTATATTCTTTAAAGCCTGTTCTTGATGTTTACCGTCCAAAGTGTAAAACTTTGAAATATTTTTAATGGATAAAATGGACATTCTTTCCCCCTTGTTTAAAACTGTTATCGTCATACACCATACTGATAGAAAATCCTTCAAGCTACATCAGCACTGATTTCCCCTATGGGCCTACTACTTAGAGTTTTCTCTCTATTGCCTAGTTTGCTTCTGGATGTATATCAAGTAAAATTCATTGTAACAAAAAAGCGGCATTCCCTCAATGACAGAAATGTCACTCCTATAAACTCTTTAACGATATCTTTCTAGATCCTCGGCCCATTCATTATCTAAACTAACGAGTAACTTCCCATTGCCAAACATCCTTGCCATCATTTTTGCTTCTTCATACTTTTGTTTGGCTGTATCATAATCCATCTGAATATAATATTTCCACTCCACCATCAAGACAATCGGTTGTTTTTGAAAATCTCGTGTTTTTTGCCCTATTTTATTTAAGGTCTCGACTGCCCTCTTAAAATAATGAAGCAACCCCATAACCTCTATACAAGTTAAAGAAGCTAACAAGGAGTCTCTAAGTAAGTCCAAACAATCGAACTCTATCTTATCAACCTGAGAACTTAATTTGTCATGAAAATAAAGAATAGTTTCATGCTCAGACTTTTTTATCTCACCCTCGTTTAAACCATCCATTAACTGACAAAGAAAATACAGTCTCAATTTCAACAATTCCTCAGCCTTATATACATCTCTGGATAGTAAGTCTTGAAGACTGTCCTCAATCACACCACTTCCGTATAAAGAATTACTAGTCGCTCTCACTGCATCTATTGCCTGAAGGCAGTCCACTATCATCTTCTCATCACGGGGCAGGTCATCATAAAAACACTCGAAAATCTCATCAAAATATTCTTCCTTTTGTTCTTGCAACTCCTTGTCTCCATAGTCAGGGTGATGTAAAAGAAAGTACTTTAATTCTTGGTAGCGTTTAGGCAGTTCCTTATAATCTGGCATCAAGACGTAGGATGGAATTTCTAATCTATCTGCAATATATTCTAGTGTTTTTATAGTCGGTCGAAATTCTCCTTTTTCGATTCTCACCAACTGACGCACTGATAATTCAGACTCATCCCCACAAAAAACTGGACGACTAAGTCCTTTCTCCTCTCTTAAAAGTCGCACTTTATCCCCTAACTCATTTATCTTGTTCATTTGCCCCTCGCATGATTATAAAAGATTTGATTTTCAAATAAATATATGCGATGATTATACCATTTTTCAAATAGAATTACAAAAAAAGAGACAGGGATTCCCTGCCTCTAGGCTGATAAACAATTATTTACGGCGTCCTGGTCTTTCTTTGTAGCCATAGTAAGAATCTTCGATGATTTCTTGCATATGGTCAACCATTGGAAGGCGTGGGTTAGCTGGTGAACATTGGTCTTCGTAAGCAAGGAAGGCTAATTCACGTGAATGTTCTTTCCATTCTTTTTCGTCGATACCTTGTGCTTTGAAGTTCATTTGGATACCTACGCGCTCACCAAGTTCGTAGACAGCTTTTGCGTAAGACTCCACACCTTCTTCTGGAGTAGAAGCTGGAAGTCCAAGCATGCGTGCGATATCTTGGTATTTTTCATCTGCACGGTAGTAGTTGTACTTAGGCCATGTTGCTGTCTTAGCTGGACGTGTACCGTTGTAGCGGATGACGTATGGAAGCAAGATAGCATTTGTACGACCGTGGATTGTGTGGAATTGGGCACCAATCTTATGTGCCATTGAGTGAGAAATACCTAGGAAGGCATTGGCAAAGGCCATACCAGCGATTGTTGAAGCGTTATGCATTTTCTCACGTGAGTGGAAGTCTGCATTCTTAACTGAGCTTTCAAGATTTTCGAATACAAGTTTGATTGCTTGAAGTGCAAGTCCATCAGTATAGTCGCTAGCCATTTGTGATACGTAAGCTTCAGTCGCGTGGGTCAATACGTCCATACCAGTATCAGCAGCTACAAATCCAGGAACTGTCAATACCAAAGCAGGGTCTACGATTGCCACAGTTGGTGTCAATGAGTAGTCAGCGATTGGATATTTACGGTTGTTTGCTTTATCAGAGATAACAGCAAATGGTGTTACTTCAGATCCTGTACCAGATGTAGTTGGGATAGCGATGAATTTAGTCTTCTTACCAAGCAATGGGAACTTGAAGGCGCGTTTACGGATATCCATGAATTTTTGTACAAGGTCACGGAAGTCCACTTCTGGTTGCTCGTAGAAGAGCCACATTACTTTAGTAGCATCCATTGGTGAACCACCACCGAGAGCGATGATTGTATCTGGTTTGAAGGCACGCATGATTTCAGTACCACGTTCAACTGTAGTGATATCTGGATCTGGTTCTACATCAGCAAAGATTTGGTAAACAACCTTATTGCGACGAAGGTCAAGTTGTTCGATGATACGATCAAGGAAACCAAGCTCTACCATGGCATGGTCAGTAACGATCATGACACGTTCAACGTCACGACATTTTTGAAGGTATTGAATTGAATCACGTTCAAAGTATGTTTTTGAAGGAAGTTTCATCCATTGCATGTTATTTCTCCGTCTTCCGACTTTTTTGATATTCAAGAGGTTAATGGCACTAACGTTATCCCCAACTGAGTTACGTCCGTAAGAACCACATCCGAGTGTCAATGATGGCAAGAAGGCATTGTAAACGTCCCCGATACCACCGAAAGTAGAAGGTGAGTTACAGATAACACGAATAGCTTTAACAGCTTTACCAAATTCTTTAGTCAATTCTTCATCAGCTGTGTGGATGGCTGCTGAGTGCCCAAGACCGTTAAATTCAACCATTTGACGAGCTTTGGCAATACCATCTTCACGGCTTTCAGATTTCAAAACTGCGATAACTGGTGACAATTTTTCACGAGTCAATGGCTCATTTTCACCAACTTCTTTACATTCTGCAGCAAGAATGTTTGTTCCTTCTGGAACTGTAAATCCAGCTTGTTCAGCAATCCAAGTTGCTGGCTTACCAACGATGTCAGCGTTCAATTTCGCACCAGCACAGTTTTTGCTGTTTGCTTTCACGCCAAAGCAGAACTCTTCAAGAAGAGCTTTTTCTTTCTTGTTTACAAAGTAAGTGTGGTAAGATTTGAACTCTGCTACAAATTCATCGTAGATTTCTTTGTCAATGATAACCGCTTGTTCAGATGCACAGACCATACCGTTGTCAAATGATTTAGACATGACGATATCGTGTGCAGCCTGGCGGATGTTAGCTGATTTTTCAACATAAGCTGGAACGTTTCCGGCACCTACCCCAAGAGCTGGTTTACCACATGAGTAAGCCGCTTTAACCATGGCATTACCACCTGTTGCAAGGATTGTTGCAATACCTTCGTGGTTCATAAGCGCACTAGTTGCTTCCATAGATGGTTCAGTAATCCACTGTACACAGTTTTCAGGAGCACCTGCTTTAATCGCAGCATCACGAACGATTTGAGCTGCGTGAGCTGATGATTCTTGAGCTGATGGGTGGAAGGCAAAGACGATTGGATTACGTGTCTTCAATGAAATCAATGCCTTAAAGATTGCTGTTGATGTCGGGTTTGTTGTAGGGGTGATACCACAGACAACACCGACCGGTTCAGCGATGAGGGTCAATCCTGTCACATCGTCTTCTTCGATAACGCCAACTGTTTTAGTGTGGCGCATATTGTTTACTACGTGTTCACAAGCAAACAAGTTCTTAGTTGCTTTATCTTCAAATACACCACGTCCTGTTTCTTCAAAGGCATGTAAAGCCAATTCTCCGTGGGCATCCAAAGCTGCCACTGACGCTTTAGCTACGATGTAATCGACCTGTTCTTGGTCGAGTTTACGCATTTCCTCAAGAGCAACTAAAGCTTTTTGCACCAAGCCATCGACATGCTTTTCAGCAGCGAGTTTCTTTTCTTCTGGTGTCACAGTTTTTTTATCAGCCATATTTTCCTCCATAGCTTTCAAGGATTGATATCCTTTGTTAATTTTTTCACAAGTTTATTATAACGCATTATTTCAACTTTGTAAACAGTTTCATAAACATTTCACAAAGAATTTTTTATTGTTTGTGAATTTTTTCTCATTTTCTTTACTTATCACGTTTTTTCTTTAGAGTTTGTGAAAATCATTTCAAATATTTTTTATTTCACAAACTTACTTGGAAGAGGGATTTGGAAAGAGATAGATTTTCTAGTAAGCGCTTACTTTTAGGTGCTAACAATACCTCCTTTGATAAGGAGGCCCTATTTTTGTTGAAAAACGCCTTGTTTAAAAGTCCCTTCATAAACAACTTCTTGTTCTGTTGTTAGTTTCCCTTTTCCTTCAGCCTGACCATTTACAAAATCACCTTCGTAGGTCCAGCCTTCTTTAGATTGAAAGGTACCTTTTCCGTTGAAGGCTCCATTGTTGAAACCACCAGTATACTGGTCTCCATTTTGGAAGGTAATGGTACCTTGTCCATTCATTTTACCACGTACAAGACTGCCATCGTAAACAATGGTTCCATTATCAAGCTTTAGAACACCTTTTCCGGGAATATTTAGAAAAAAGACGAGCACAGCACAAAAAACAATCGTAACTACTGCCAAAAGCTCTAAACGTTGACGAGTCAGATAGACACGATACTTTTCGTAAAAATTCTTAAGATTTTCCATCTTCACTCTCCTTCTCTAAACGTTCTAACCATGCTTGACACCCCTCTTGAACACGCTGATAGGTTTCCTCAAAATCTCCTGTATACCAAGGATCTGGAACACTTTCAGATGCAAATGAGTAAATCTTATGTTGCAAACCTGCTGGACACATCTGACGTAGGTCAGAAACATTTGAAGCGTCCATTCCGATAATATAATCAAAGGATTCAAAATCTTCCTTACTAATCTGAAGCGATGTCTTGCCTTTTTCATAAGGAATCTCATACTCTTGAAAAATCCCTTGAGTTCCCTTATGAATCGGATTGCCATGTTCCCAAGAAGAAGTCGCTCGACTTTGGATTTCATAATTATCTGTCATTGATTTCATAACAAACTCAGCCATAGGACTACGGCAAATATTCCCCAGACAGACAAAGACTAGTTTTTTCATCCCATTTCCTTTCTTTTATAGAAAAACGGGAGTTAGTAATCCCGTCTTATTTTTCAATTGCGCCTTCTAGTGAAGCTGTTTCTTTCAGCGGTAATACGGTCTTGATAGCAGCTAGTTCAAAAGTCAAGTAAACTCCATCTACATCAAGAACAATCGTTCTCTTCTCAGTATCTACTTCATCGACTGTTCCGTAAAGTCCACCGATTGTAATCACTTCATAGCCTTTTTGTAGTTTATTTAAGCTTTCCATACGTTTTTGTGCTTGTTTCTTTTGAGAGCGTTGCATAAAAAACATCAAGGCAAACATCGCTACAAGCATAATTAAAAATGTATAATTTGGATTCATTTTCTTCTCCTTTGTCTTTTACATAGGACTACTATATCAAATTTCAGCTACTTTTACAAGATTGTACCTTGCTTTTCTAGTAAGAAAAACCAGAGCTTGCGCTCTGATTCTTAGGGTTATTTCAAATTTTGAACGACTTTTACAAGATTTTCAACAGTAAAGCCATATTCTGCCAATACTTTTGGTGCTGGAGCAGAGGCTCCGAAGGTATCAATACCTAGAACGGCACCATCTAGTCCAACATATTTGTACCAGTTTTGAGTTGCACCCATTTCGACTGCGACACGACGACGAACTGCATTTGGAAGAATTTCTTCCTTGTATGCTGCATGTTGTTTATCAAAGACATCTGTAGATGGCATGCTGACTACGCGGACTTTTGCACCTTGACTAGCCAATTCTTTAGCAGCTGAGACAGCAAGATTAACCTCTGAACCTGTCGCAATCAAGATGGTATCAAAGTCTGATGCATTTTCATAGACAACATAGGCACCTTTTGCAACCTTGTCGAAGTCTGTTCCTTCTTCAACAGTCAAGTTTTGACGTGTCAAGACAAGGGCAGTTGGTGTTTTTTCACTTGTCACTGCAAGGTACCAAGCCGCTTGCGTTTCACGCGCATCTGCTGGACGGAAAACATTTAGATTTGGCATAGCACGAAGACCTGCTAAGTGCTCAACTGGTTCGTGAGTCGGACCGTCTTCCCCAACCGCAATAGAATCGTGGGTAAAGACATAAGTCACAGGAAGTCCTTGTAAGGCTGACAAGCGAACAGCTGCCTTCACATAGTCAGAGAAGACGAAGAAAGTTCCACCGTATACACGAAGTCCACCGTGAAGGGCCATCCCGTTCAAGATAGTTCCCATTGCAAATTCACGAACACCAAACTGAATGTTACGGTTCAAGCGATTAGTATCGTCTTGAAGTCCGTCAGTCTTGATATAAGTCATGTTTGAGTGAGCTAGGTCAGCTGATCCACCTAAGAAGGTTGGTAACTTAGCTGCCACAACGTTCAAAGCATCCTGACTCGAGTTACGAGTTGCTTGAGAGAAGCCATTTTCTAATGCTGGGAAGTCTGCTGGAGTCACTTCAACTGGATCACGTCCATCGATGATGGCTTCTACTTCTGCAGCCAATTCTGGATGCGCTTCTTTGTAATCTGCGACTAGTTTTGCCCATGCTTCATAAGCTGATGCACCACGGTCTGCAACATGTTCTTTGAAATCAGCATATACTTGTTCTGGGATTTCAAATGGTTCGTATTCCCAACCAAGGGCTTGACGAGTTGCTGCAGTTTCATCTGCTCCAAGAGGAGCACCGTGTACGGCATTAGTTCCTTGTTTGTTTGGAGAACCGTATCCAATAACAGTCTTCACTTCAATCAAAGATGGTTTGCCTGAAGCTTTAGCTGTTTCGATAGCTGCATGGATTGCTTCCAAGTCTGTTCCATCTTCAACCAAGGCAGTATGCCAACCGTAGGCATTGTAACGGTCACGAACACTTTCTGTAAAGGAATCTTTTGTCTCACCATCCAAGTTGATGTCATTTGAATCATAAAGAACAACCAACTTGTCTAGTTTTTGCAAACCTGCGTATGAAGCTGCCTCGCTTGAGACACCTTCCATCAAGTCTCCATCTCCACAGATAACGTAAGTATAGTGGTCAAAGATATTGTAGCCTTCACGGTTATACTTAGCTGCCAAGAAACGTTCTGCCTGGGCAAAACCAGTGGCAGTTGAAATACCTTGCCCTAGAGGACCTGTTGTAGCATCAATCCCTGCTGTATGACCAAATTCTGGGTGACCTGGTGTTTTTGAACCCCACTGACGGAAGCTCTTAATCTCATCCATGCTGACATCTTCAAAACCAGAAAGGTGAAGAAGGGCATAAAGAAGCATTGAACCATGACCTGCTGAAAGAATAAAGCGGTCGCGGTTGATCCAGTTTGGTTTAGCTGGATTGATACGAAGTTGTTTTGTAAAGAGGCTGTAAGCCATCGGAGCCGCTCCCATAACCACACCTGGGTGACCTGAGTTGGCTTTATTAATGGCGTCAATACCTAGGAAACGAATTGCATTAACAGATAGATTTGACATAGAATTTCCTTTCTATTTGAGGTGATTATTGTATCACACATTCTATTTTACTATTATATGAAAAAATACATAGAATAGCAATAAATCAATTCGACTCTAGATAAGTCTCATGATTTCTACCCTCTGGTCGCCTGATAGTAGGGAAGTAAGCGTTCATAAGCTTCTTCTAATTTTTCTAAAATATCTTCTAATGATTGATTTTCAATAAAAGAAACATCTGCCTTAACTAACACTTTTCGGACTTCCTGATTGGATAGTTTATTTCTTAAAATTTGACGGTTCTCCTCAGTAGCCTCCCACCGTTGACTTTGACCATCACAGTAAGATAGATAATAAATCCCTTCTACCACTGGAACTTCTAATACCTTGGCTTGTTTCTCCAAGGTTTGATCATCTTTCTTGCGCTCTATGAAACTGACTTCCAAAGAAATACCAAAATCAGAAGGACTTCCATACAAACGAAGAGCCATCATAGGTTCTGTCACTTTCCCCTCACGCTGTAGATAAACCCATAAGTGTGGTCTCAAACGCTGTGCCTGATTCATCCACTGGCTAGTCTGTTGGAGTTGCCATTCTGGATGGCTTGCTTGAAAGGCTTTGGCTAGCTCTGTAAAAGCCTTTCTGGCCTCTTGACCTTTGTGGCGAAATGCCAGCATTTTCTCTCGCTCTGCTCCCGCCTTATCAGGATTACGGTACTGCAAACCAGCAAAGTCTAGATAGTCTCTTATCTTATTCAACATTAATTTAATCTCCTCCAGCTAGCAAAAAATCAGGAGAACCCTGATTTTGTTTATTCTGTATCTACAACTACATAGCGATTTGGCTCATCACCCTCAGAGTAACTAGTCACGCCATCCATACGTGAAATAATGCGATGGATAATCTTGCGTTCGCTATTTGACATAGGATCTGTTTGATGACTACGTCCTTCTTCTAAAACACGAGTCGCCAATTTTTGAGCATAGGTCTGCAAGACTTCTGCACGATGTTCAACGTAATCATTGACATTAATAGTAATGTAGAAGGTTCTTGAATAGCGGTTGTAAAGATAATTTTGAGCCAATAGTTGTAAGGCCTTCAAAACTTTACCATGGTAACCGATAATACGACCTGGCTCATTGGTATCAATTTGTAAATTGATGCTACGACGGTTATAATCATTTGAAATCGTCGCCTCAACGTCCATATCATCAATGATTGTTTGGACATAAGTCGTGACTTCCGTAGCTACTTGTTCAATGTCAAAACTCGGTTCAACTTTTAAGCCCAGATCTTCTAATTCTTGACTTTCAGTTTGTTCAGCTTGAGTCTCGACAATAGGAGTTTCTACTTCTTCTCCGAAACCAGCTTCTTCAAGCTGTAATTCATTTAAAATCTCAATATGCCCAGTTTCTTCTAAGATAGTGCTTGCATGTTTTTCATTTTTCAAGATTTCAGCCTTGACTTCATCAGAAACCCCTTGGCCTTCTTCTTCAATCTTTTTAATTGCTTCTACAACATGACCCAAATCAACGGTTGCTTCACTGACTGTTTTGACTGGTTCATTTTGTTCATTGATTTCTTTAGGAACACCCTTAACAGCTTGTTGATTTGCTTTAATGACAGTTGTTTCACTAATAGCTTCAATATCAACTTGAGCTGGTTTTTTACCAAATAAACCAAGAAAGCCATTTTTTTCACGAGAAATGACTTTGATGTGAGCCTTCAGTCTTGGGATATCTAATTCTTTCAATCCTTTCTGGATTGCTTCTTCAACAGTTGAACCCGTAAATACTACCATTACCAGATTCCTCCTTATTATTTCGTTTTCTGAGCCTTTTTCTTGGCTTTTCTTTTTCTATTTTCCAAATCTTTCTGTGCCTGTACTACGGCCTCACGCTCTGCAATAATCTTGAATGGATTGTTCAAGAAATAGGTTTGCAAGACTTGATAAGCATTGGACACTGTCCAGTAGAGGGCGACTCCACCTGGTGCATAAACTGCAAAGATAAAAATCAAGACTGGAATCCCATACATCATCGCAGTCGTAGCGCCATTACGCTCAGACAAGGCTTTGTTGGACAACCAGGTACTTAAAAAGGTAAATACAGCTGCTAAAATCGGAAGAACAAGAGTTGTATCCACACCACCAAGGTTAATCCATAAGAAATGACCTGTCTTTAAAAAGTCAACTCTTGATAGAGCTTGGAACAAGGCCAAGATAACCGGCATCTGAATCAAAATCGGCCAAAGAGAATCTGACTGTCTGACACCCATTTCTTTAAAGACTTTACGCATTTCCTGGTCTAGCTTGGTTCTGCTTTCTATATCTCGACCTGGATATTGTTCTCGAAGCGCCTTAATACGTGGTTGAGCTTCCTGCATTTTTCTAGAAGCCACCATTTGCACTTGGAAGACTGGCAAGAGAACTGTACGAATCAAGACCGTAAAGAGGATAATTCCCACTCCGATACTGATATCAAACGACAAAAAGCGAATGATTTCCGCAAAGAAGTAAACAAATTTACTCCAAAAATCAGCCGAATCGGCTGTAATATCGCTAGTTGTCCCATTAGTTGCACAGGCTGTCATGATCAATAGGGACAGTCCTAGCAAACTAGTCAACTGTAGTTTCTTTTTCACTCCCATTTCCTTCCTGGTAAATCTTTGATAATTTTAATACGTGGAGTAGATTTTTCTCCATCTCTGCGTATCCCAAGGTTTCGACTCCTTTTCGAGCAATGACAACAAAGTCGACATCTTCTACCAGACTCCCTTTGGCATTCTGGATAATATGCCGAATCCGTCGCTTAATTTGATTTCTAGTGACCGCATTCCCCAGTTTTTTGCTAACTGATAGACCTACTCGAAAATGGTTTTTCTGGTTTTCTAATTGGTAGACAACAAATTTGCGATTGGCAAAACTTGTCCCCTCCTTGAAAATCGCCTTAAAATCTTTCTCTCTTTTTACACGAAAGTTTTTCTTCAAAACTCAACTCCATCTATTAAATTACTACTATTATACCATATTTTTCAAAAAAGCCAATCATAGCAAGGTTTTGGACATTTCCATCAGAAAAAGAAGCTGGAAAAATCTCTTTCCCAACTCCTTGTACGGAATATTTTTTCTGATTTTAGTTATTTTTTCAAACGTTCAACGTCACGGGCAATGACTAATTCTTCATCTGTTGGAATAACCAAAACACGAATTTTCGCTGCCTCTGTTGAAATGTCTCCTGTCACACCAAAGACGTTCTTTTCTGGGTCAACATCACAGCCAAACCAAGAAATCCCTGAGATAACATCTTCACGTACGTTTGCAGCATTTTCACCGATACCCGCAGTAAAGATAATAGCATCTGCTCCATTTAGGACTGCAAGGTATTGACCGATATGTTTTTGGATACGGTCAACATACATTTCATAGGCTAAAGTGGCATCGTGGTCCCCTTCTTCCATAGCAGCAATCACATCACGCATATCACTAGATTTACCTGAAACCCCCATTAGTCCTGATTCACGATTAAGAACGTGACTAATGTCTTCAGGCGTGTTAAAGTCCTCTGTATATTGCATTAAGTAAGGAATGATAGCTGGGTCAATATCTCCTGTACGAGTTCCCATCATCACACCACCAAGTGGAGTGAATCCCATTGAAGTATCAACAGATTGACCGCCATTAACTGCTGTAATAGAAGCACCATTACCGATGTGGCAAGTAATCAATTTCAAGTCCTCTAATGGACGGCCCAAGAGTTTTGCAGCTTCTCCTGCTACAAACTGGTGACTTGTACCGTGGGCACCATATTTACGAACCTTGTTTTCTGTGTAATATTTTGTTGGTAGAGGGTAGCGATAAGCTTTCTCTGGCATAGTTGTGTGGAATGAAGTATCAAAAACAACTACACTGGTAATGTCTGGCAACAATTCCTTGAAGGCGCGAACACCTGCTGCATTAGCTGGATTGTGGAGAGGAGCCAACAAACTCAACTCTTCAACTTTTTCTAAAACATCCCCTTCAACAACTGTTGATTCTTTGAAATATTCTCCACCTGCAACAACACGGTGTCCAACACCTGTAATCTCATCATAAGCCTTGATAATATCGAAACGAATCAAGTCATCCAATAAGATTTTAACGGCTTGTGTATGATTTTCAATATCCAAAATTTGTTGTTCAGAACGACCATCAAATTTTACAGTTGAAATTGAATCTTTCAAGCCGATACGTTCAATTAAACCTTTAGCAAGAACTTTTTCCTCTGGCATTTGATAAAGTTGCCATTTCAAACTTGAACTTCCCGCATTGATTGCAATTGTTTTTGTCATAACATGATACCCCTTTTTAAGCGTTTTCATCTATTATAACAAAATCTATTTTATATTTCAGTACCTTGAGTCCATTTTTGAAAATTTTCTTTAAATTTCATTAAAACACTTGCATCTTGCAAGCTAGAAAGTGGATAAATAAAAGGCTCCACTGCTATTTCACTTTTCTTCTGTAAGATAAAAATAGTCTTGGATTGTTTAGCATTAGCAAAGAGATTTTCAGGCAGACTAATCATGGCAGTCAGACTTGCCTCCTCTTTCAACCAGCCTTTCAACAAATCACTTTGAGGACTGGTCAACAAATCACTCGGAGCGAGAAAAATAGCGTATCCATCTGACTTGAGGTACTTAAGTCCTTGTTCCATGAGCAAGTGATGGGCGTAAGTATGTTCTTGACTAGAAGCAACTTGATGGCGCGACGCAACGGCGTCATCAGGATAATAGCCGACAGGCAAGTCGCTGATGACCACATCGCTTTCTTTGAGCATTTGTGGACGAACGGCATCTCCTTGGACAAAACCAGCCTGCAAACCAATTACATCTGCCATGCTTGCTGCCAAATCAATCAGCAAATCATCCACTTCCATTCCCAAGTAATCCACCTTTTTATCAAGCGAGGTCAAGAAAGTAGCGCCTAGAATTCCCATCCCAGAACCCATTTCGAGGATCGTAATCTCCTCTTCTTTAAACAACTCTTCCACAATAAACACCAAAAGTAAAGCAATGGCATCTGGTGTAAACTGGTGATTGGCCTGTAGGGGCTCTGTCTGCCCAGCCTTCATCAAGAGAAACTGGTAGGTCTTGAGCCATTCTTCTTTGCGTAGCGCTAAGCGTTTAAGGGCCTGATTGTTTTCCTTGACCTGCTCTAGCTCAGTTTCACCATCCAGATAGATGCTATTTTGCTCCACCAAGGCGTCATAAAAGTTGGTCGCCAAATCACTTTGGATGACTTGGACATTCTCTAGTAAATACGTATAAGCTTGTTCAATTTTTTCAAAATCCATATTCCTATCTTATCAAATTTCCCTTCTTTTTTCCATCCTTATAGAAAAATCACTCCCTGACTAGGCGAGTGATTTTTGGGCTACTGTTAAAAAGAGTTCTGCGTAATTTCCTTGAAACAGGTCTTCAGCGCTATAGAGAATCTGACTATGCACAGATGAAAAACCAAACTGGGCTAGCTTGTTTTCCAGTTCAGGCAATTTAAATCCATGATGGTTAGCTTCTGTCTTGGTAAAATCAGCAAGTAGGAGTTGTCCATCTTCCCTCAAATGTTGATAAAACAGTAAGAGAGTCGCATCCAAATCAGGCATATGATGAAGAACACGACAAACAACAATGAGATCAAACTCTTTCTCCAAGGGTTTTTCCAGTAAATCTTGCTCCAAAAAGTGGATATTCTTGATGTCTTGCCGCTCCGCTTTCAAACGAGCTTGCTCCAGCATTTTCTCCGAAATATCCACCAATGTCACAGACTTGGCCTGCTTGGCTAGAGGCAAGGTTAACAGCCCCGTCCCTCCACCGAAATCCAAAATTTCTTTGTCTGATAGAAGATCAATCTGTTTCTTGACTGCTTGACAAACCAAGTTTGCAAGGAAGATATTTTTAGGGGAATCGAAAGTTTCTGCTTTGTGGTTAAAATCATGTTTCATATTTTTAGTTTAGCACAAAGTAGCTTGATTGGCTAGGAATTCTCTTTCTTTTCAACTTTCTCTTCTGATTTTTTCTTCTCTGCTTGATTACTTGAATCAGTCACTACCTTTTCCTTTTTATCTGTTTTCTCTTCTTTGATTTTGACGGAAGGAAAGATGAACTCATATTGACTCTTAGGCGTACGAACCGTCGTCACCAAGCTTGTTTTCTTATTTTGATAGCTCACCTGACCTAGGTTATAAACCTGTTCTCCACTTTCTTGCTCAACCTTATCTTTGGTTCGTTTGGCCATAGCAAAAGCAATCAGCTTTTCTTTATTTAAAGCGTAGTCTTGATAGTGGGCGACTTGTCGGTTCAAGTAAAATTGTAACAAAAGACTAAAGATAGCAGCCACGGTGACTGCATAGAGGAGAACACCTGCCTTAACTTTTTTCTTTTTCCACACGATAGATGAATTCCCTTTCTAAGCCTTTTTGGAACTGGAAACTAAAACGCACCACTTGATTCTCCCCTGTAATCTGTGCGGATTTGAGCCCATAAACCATAGGCTGATAGCCTCGTCCACTGGCATCGGTTTTTCGAAAATCGTCTGACTTGGACTTACCGATGGCGATATCCTTGCCATCCTGCTTCATATAAATGCGATTACCTTCCACTTTTTCGAATTGCGAATGGTCTAATTCTGCTTCCAACTGGTCCACAAACAAGAGCCACTCCTTTTGCTCGCTTTGCTGCTGGTAGCGAACTTCTGAAATGAGGAGCTGACTCATGGCTTGAAAGAGAAGTAAACTTCCACTGATAACAATAAGAGCAATCAGGGATTCTAATAAGGTAAAAGCCTTAACCTTATGGCTCTTTGATTGCCAACAACTGTTCTGAACCATGATAAACCTCCAATCCTTTTTCACTAGAAAACACCTGAATCTCAACTCCGTTTATCTTTACCTGATTTTGACCTGTCTGCAAGGCCATCTTAGCTACCCTCAAGACTTCTTCCTTTTGCAAGATTTTTGCTTCTTCTTGCCTATTTTTCTGAATTTGTCCCAAAAGGAGGGTTGCTATGCTGGCAAAGATAGCTAGAGCAACTACTGCTTCCAGTAAAATCACTGCCCTAATTTTTTGTTTCCTTAATGCGTTTAATTTTTCCATTTCCTAGATATAATTGATAACGAATCGCTCCTTTGCTGGTCTGAAATTCAACCTTAGCCAGGGACGAATTTCCCCCAGCTCGGTCAAATGTGATACTTTGTCCTGATGGTGCCTGAATTCCTTTAGGAACGGTCAACTTTTGGCTGCCATTACTGATCGTCTGCCCATCTAAATTTAGACTAGTC
This sequence comes from Streptococcus mitis, assembly GCF_002096735.1. GTDB lineage: Bacteria > Bacillota > Bacilli > Lactobacillales > Streptococcaceae > Streptococcus > Streptococcus mitis_CZ. The sequence goes on from NZ_NCVC01000009.1 coordinate 22,923, forward strand.
TTTTGCTGACTAGCTACACTGCGTTTTTGTGTTTCCCGATAAAGTTCTTCAAACTCCATAAAGAAAATCTGCTCCTCTACCGCCGCAAAAGTGGACTGGACAGAGCCGGAAAAGCCCAAGGCAAGGATACTCACAAGACCCAAAACCAATAGGCTTTCCAGCATGGTAAAGGCCTTAATCTGCAACGGTTTGACTGGTATTTTGTTTAGCATGGTATTCTTTATAAGCTTTAGCCTGTTCTTCTGTGATTCTCCCATCTGCTTGTAACTTGCTTAGGCTAGCATCTTCATTTTTATCTAAGCTATAAAGCTCTGCCTGGCTTTCCACCACCTTAACAACAGCAGCTTTTCCTTTGTCATTGACCGCCTCTTTTTGCTTGGTCAAATTAGGCACAAAGAGCAAGAGAAGCACGCTGATAATGAGCAAGACCACCAACATTTCCACAAGTGTAAAAGCCTTCACTTTCGCTTTTTTCAAGAATGTCATCATTTTTTTCATGTTAAAAATTTACCTCCATATTTTGATACATGGGCATGAGCATTGCCGCATAAAGTAAAACGATAATCAGTGCCACAAAGATAAAAACCAGTGGCTGCACCAAATTCATGGTGCGGTTAACTCGGGTAAAAAAGGCTTCCCAAGTTTTTTCAGCATAGATTTCCAACTCACTCCCCAGCTTGGACTTGACTTCACCATACTCGATAATAAGACTCAACTCTTTCTTAAAGAAAGGATAGGTTGCTATGGTTTGAGAAAATTCGCGACCATTTTGTAGGGCTTGAGCTAGATCTTGACCGATTTCTTTAAAGAGTTGGGAACCTTGTTCCTGCATCATTTGAAAAATCTGCGTCAACTCCATCCCTTGAGAAATCATATTCCCCCATTCACGCGCATAATAAGCTGTCAAATAAGTCTGCACAAAGATTCCAAGGAAGGGAAGACGCGCTAAGATAGAAAAGACACGCATTTTGGAACTTCTTTTATAGAAAGTTAGTGCTAAAAGGGCAAGTATGGAAACAAACCCCACCATTCCTAGAAAGATTTGTGGCAGATTGCCGATAATTTGAGTGGCAATATTGCTACTATCCAGTTGTGGTAGTAGGTAGTTCCGTAGCCCCAGCATGATTAAGAGAAGAAATCCCAGCAAAATCAAAGGATAGGTTGCTACTTCAATTAATTTTTTCTTGACCTTGGCTAGATTGTCTAGATACTCTTCTATCTTTCCCAAACTCAGGTGGAGATTTCCATGGACTTCCGCTAGGGATAACTGAGTGACAATGGCATTTGAAAAGCCCAAACTTTCCATCATTTCTGAGAATGATTTCCCCTGAGACAAGTCCGTGCGCATCTGGGTCACACATTGCTTGTCCAATAAGGCACTCCTATCTAAAAAGGAGATGGTCTCCACTAGATGAAAACCGCTAGAAAAGAGATTGTTAAACAAGGTGATGATATCTTTTTGCTTAGCTGTAGCTAATTTTTTCCGTTTCAGCCTGAAGACTTGTGATATGTCCATCTTCAAGAAGCTGGTCAATCTGTTTATTCCAGCTAGTTGGCTGGTGTTCTTGATAGTCTTTGTTTGCAAAGTCAACAATTCCTCCTCCCCCGATTAATCTCTGATAGCAGACTCCCTGCAGAACGACTGCCAATTCCTCCTCACTCACACCCAACTCCAACAGGCGCTCATAAACACCTCGAATACTCTTGGCATGAATGGTTGAAAAGACTGTCGCCCCTGTCAAACTAGCTCTGACCACTGCACGCGCCGTCTCGCTGTCCCGAATTTCTCCGATAATCAAGAGATCTGGTCGATGACGTAGGGAAAGTTTGATGAGATTTTCATAGGTTAGTCCAATCGCCTCATTCAACTGCAACTGGAGCATGTCGTCCTGCTTGATTTCGACAGGATCTTCGATGGACATAACTTGCTGTCCTTTAAAGAGAGATTTAGCCAACTCATGCATCAAGGTTGTCTTGCCACTTCCGACTGGACCAGCAAAGAGATAGAGACCACGTTGCCTGTACTGCTTACCCAGTTCTCCAATATCCTGAAACCAAAAATGCAAATCCTGCTCCTCATCATGCAACAAGCGAATAACTAAACTCTCATGCCCTCTATAATCGCCTACAGTAGACAAACGTAGGGACGCCATCTTCTGGTCATATTCATAATCACAGGAACCAAGTTGACTACGTCTCTTTTCTCCAACATTCATACCCGCCACAAACTTAAAGTGACTGATGACGGCCGCAAACTTTTCAAAATCATAACAACCGATTTTACAGCGCTCGTCTCCGACCCTCATATGAAGCTCATAGGCGTCTAACTTGGGGACAAAATAAATGTCTTGCGCCCCTTTTTTCCGGGCCGAACGAATGATTTCTTGTGCAATTTCTTGAACCATACTTACCTCCTCACCTATACTATTCGCAAAGATTTGGAAAAATAAAAAAAGCAACTCCAAAAAAGTTACTTTTTCTCTATTTTAATTTCATACGGCAAGAACGGTGTCTTTCCTTACCTGTTTGTTTTTCATAGCCTGGGCGTAGTTTTTCATCTGGGATAACCTGTTCATCCTGCAAAAGAGCCAAAGAATGATATTGTTGCAAATACTCATCACATTCATCACACCAGCGTTGATCTTCCGGGTCCCAAAAAATGGTCATCAAGTCACTTCTACTTTTATAAAGAGGGGATTCTTGTTCCAATCTAAACCAACAAGTTTTATAGTATTTGAGAGCATCATAATACTGGTCAAATCTCTTACTTGCTACAATATCTTCTTCCCAACCTTCTAAGAACCACCACGGTTCAAAATCTCCGTACATTTCTATAACACGATACATATTCATTCATTCCTTTGTACCGTATATTATAACTAATTCCGCTAAACAAGGAAAGAAATATGCTCATTTCTTAATTTTTTTGATAAAAAATCCAGCCATCTTATGATGACTGAATTTCTATTTGCTTATGTTCCAAAATGTTTTTACTACTTAAGCTTCTGAAATATCATTTTCTATAATGACCTTAATTGCATGGTGGTCTGCTGCCTTACTGAAAACTTCATAGGCTTTTTCAATTTCACTTAGTTTGAAATAATGAGTTACCAATTTTTCTGGTTCAATCTTATGACTTTCAAGAGCTTTCAACAATTGTGGAGTGGTATTTGTAGATACCAAACCAGTTGTTACATTGATGTTGCGAATCCAAAGTTTGTCCAAATCGAATTCTACTGGTTTACCATGTACACCACAGTTGGCAACTGTTCCGTCTATACCTATAATCTTTTGACAGAAATCAAATGTTGCAGGAATACCAACAGCTTCGATAGCAACATCTACACCACGACCATCTGTCAAATCATAAATTTCTTTAATGGCTTTTTCAGGGTCTGAAGAATTAACCTTGTGAGTCGCACCAAATGATACAGCAGTTTTCAAGCGGTTATCGTCTAAGTCCACCATAATCAATTTGGCTGGTGAGTAGAACTGAGCTGTCAAAAGAGCAGCCAATCCAACTGGACCTGAACCAATAATGGCTACGCTGCAACCAGGTTCTACTTTCCCTTTCAAGACACCAATTTCATATCCAGTAGGTAGAATGTCTGATAGCATAACCAAGGCTTCATCTGACAAGTCTTCTGGAGTATGGTAAAGAGTGTTATCTGCGTGAGGGACACGTAGATATTCAGCCTGCATACCGTCAATCAAGTGACCGAAAATCCAGCCCCCTTCGTCTTCACAATGGGCATAAATTCCTTTTTTACAGTAGTAGCATTTACCACAGGCACAGACACAAGAAATCAAGACCTTGTCGCCTTTTTTGAAATTCGAAACTCCTTCTCCAACTTCTTCAACAATCCCAATCCCTTCGTGACCAAGAATGGTACCACTTTGGCAAGCAGGAACATCCCCTTTGATAATATGGAGGTCTGTTCCACAAATAGTAGTTTTTACGATACGCACAATAGCGTCTGTTGGCTTGCGAATAACTGGTTTGTCTACATCAACAAAAGAAGCAAGTCCTGGTTTAACATAAGTATAGGCTTTCATAAAGCTTTCCTCCGTTTTTTTATTTGTACTATTTATAATATAATTGTAAGCCTTTTCATTTGCTTGTTCAAGTCTTTTTGTGATTTTCTTAACTTTTTTATTTACCAGTAAAGTACCCTGCATAAAAAAGCAGAAGCTAGTATCTAACTCCTGCTTTCTCTCTTATGCTTGATAACGTTTCACGCCATCTAGATAGGTTGCTACCAATTCCAAATCTTTATCTAGTACGATAAAGTCAGCATCATAACCTTCACGAATTTGTCCACAGACATCGTCAATATTAACAGATTTAGCTGGGTTAAGGCTGGCCATCATGACCGCTTCATGCGGATTCGCAATTCCCCATTCGACAACATTTCTCATACCATCTTTAAGTTTGAGGATAGAACCTGCCAAATTACCAGTAGATTTGAGACGTGCAGTTCCATTTGCTACTACAACAGGGAATTCTCCCAACATATAGTCACCGTCTTCAAGCCCACCAGCTGTCATACAGTCCGTAATAAGAGCGATGTTTTCTGTCCCCTTTTGCTTAAGTAAAATCTCACAAGCTTTTGGATCTACGTGATAACCATCACAGATCAATTCTGCGTAAGTATGTGGGAGCTCATACATAGCTCCTACCATACCTAGTTCGCGGTGTGTTAAACCACGCATCCCATTATAGGCATGTACCCATACACTAGCTCCAGCATCAACTGCCTTCTTAGCTTGTTCAAATGTCGCATCTGAGTGTCCAAGTGCAACTGTCACACCTTCACCTGTAATAGTACGTACAAAATCTTCCACTCCATCACGTTCTGGTGCAATAGCGATTTTATTTAGCATCCCTTTTGCAGCATCCTGCCAAGAATGAAACTCCTCAACACCCGGGTCTCTCATATAAGTTGGATTTTGTGCCCCCTTAAAAGTTTCTGTGAAATATGGACCTTCATAATAAATCCCACGAATCTTAGCACCTGTTGCTTCTTTATAATGGTTTCCAAGATTTTCAGTGACTGCAAGCAATTGCTCATAAGTGGCTGTTAAAGTTGTGGGCAAGAAACTGGTAACACCGGTACTAAGAAGTCCTTCACTCATAGTATGCAATGTACCTTCAATGTTGTTGTCCATCACATCTACACCTGCATATCCATGAATATGAGTATCCACAAGACCTGGTGCAATGCTATAACCAGTATAGTCAAGAACCTCTGCTCCTTCAGGAATTTGATCCACATGTTTCCCAAATTTGCCATCAACAAGTTCTAAGTACCCACCGCGACGAATGCCAAATGGATAGAAAAACTGATCCGCTTTAACGTAATTAGGCATAATAATGACCTCCTTAAAAGATTACTTTTGATATTTATTATGTCAATTATATTATAAACCTTTCTGATTCATTTGTAAATGGTATAGACCTGTTTTCTAGAGATATTTTAAAAGAGCTGGATTTCTCCAACTCTTCTCTTTTTAATACAAGTTATTTTGATTTGACCGGCTTGTCTTGAGCTGTTTGCAAGGCTGCAGCAATGGTATCTGCATACAATTTAGCTCCTGCTTCAATTTTACTATTGTCACTTCCAAAATGGACTTGGTCTGTCCCAGTCCAAATTTCTGGATGTTCCTTAGCAGCTTGATTCCAATCTGCTATCGTGATGTAAGGAGTCTTCTCTGCCAATTCTCTCATATAGGCAGCCGCCTTCTCAACGATTGCATAGGTCTCTTTTGTCTTATCTCCTTCATAAGGAGTCACTAAAACCATATGGTGCCCCTTAGGAAGATTTTTCACGATACTATCCCAATCTTCCTTATAATTTTCAGGATTATTTACCCCTGTTGCAATAACCACCATCTTTGGTAGAAATTTATTCTGGCTATTGTTGAGCATGATTTCGTTGGCGGTCTTGGTTGTTCTGCTGACTTGTGCATTAATCTGTGCCCCTGGAAGGGCTGTCTGCAACGCTGTATTAGCTCTTAGTGCTACCGAATCACCAATTAACATAGTGCCATCAGCAATTCCTAAACTATCAGCTTCTGCTCGTTCTGTCATTACCTTGGTCTGGTTAATATTTGTTGCAGCTTGCTTCAAGCCATTGACAGTTAAGTCTGTCTCAAAAGCTCCCACTTGTGGTGCCAACAGAGTTACTAAGAAGACAATGAAGGCCAAGATTCCTGTACTTGCTGCAAGGATTGTGTGAATATGAGGAAGAGGACGAAGGGTTTGTAAAACAGGTGTGTTCTTTCCTGCAATCCAAGGTTCCAACACATAAAATGATAGGCTGGCGAATCCATAAGAAAAAATCAAAGTTAATAACACAGCAAGAAGATTTGATGTCAACTGTGAAAAAATGATATAGAAAGGCCAATGGAAGAGATAAACTGCATAGCTAGTATCTGCTAAAAAGCTAATAATCTTTGGTTCCTGTATATGAGGAGTCTTTTCATGTAAGACACGCGCCGCCAGAATCATAGCAATGGCTGCAAGGCTGGCAAGCAAGAAGCCCATAAGATAGGCAAAGAGATAGGTAAATTTGACAAAGAAGGTCAAAATGAGTAAGAAGCCAAAACCTCCCCCAAAAACTAAAAGGGTCTTGCGTAAATCCCAGATTTTATCCAATTGCTTAACTAGGGAAGTCGTCTGACGAACGCCTACGATAGTTGCTAACACACTTCCCAAAAAGAATGGATAGACATGAGTTAAACTGGAGAAGTAAACAGAGGAATAAGAGGTTACTAGAAAACTACCAATAAACATGGAGAAGAAGCTGATCAAGAAGGCAACAGCAGATAAGAGAAAGACCATTCCTCTCAACTGACCATTTGATCTGGACTGTTTAGATAAGAACCAAACTGCCAATCCCCAGAGGATATAGTAGTGAACCTCAACAGCCAAGCTCCAATTATGAACAAACAAATGAGGAATGAACTGAGATTCATAACTCCCACCTGTTAGCAGTTCATAGAAGTTGGTCATGAAGCCTAAGACACCCGCAATCTGACCCCCAATTCCAGCCACATAATCTTGCCGAACTAGAAAAGTAAAGGGCATGGTTACCAAGACCATCAAAACCACAGGTGGCACAATACGATAAAAGCGTCTCCTAAAAAATCCAACCAAATCAATTTCATGATTTTTAGAAAATTCTTCGATGAGTAGAGCCGTAATCAGGAAGCCTGAAAACGTGAAAAAGACATCTACCCCGAAAAATCCTCCAGGAAAGATAGTCTGAAAGAAATGATACAAGAGTACCAGTAGTAAACCTGTAATCCTAATCAAGGAAAACCATTTAATGCGCATACGAGTTTATTCTCCCTTTCATTATACACTTTATTCTATCAAAAAAAGAAGAAAAATCCCAAGAGAAAACTTAGGATTTTTAGCTTATATCAATTCCATTTTAGAAATTGCGTCCTGACTTATTATAGCCATATTTTTCAACAAAATACTCACGGAATTCCAAGAGATTGTCATCCATGATGGCTTGTCGCACTTGCTTCATCAGGTTAAGCAAGAAGTAAAGATTGTGGTAGCTAGTCAAGCGGATACCAAAGGTTTCATCAGCCTTGAGCAGGTGACGAAGATAAGCGCGTGTATAGTTCTTACATGTGTAGCAATCACACTCAGGATCCAGTGGCGTAAAGTCCTCAGCAAACTGAGCATTTTTGACAACCAAACGACCTTGACTGGTCATACAAGTTCCGTTACGAGCGATACGAGTCGGCAAGACACAGTCAAACATATCCACCCCACGAATCACCCCATCAATCAAGCTATCTGGCGCTCCCACACCCATCAGATAACGAGGTTTATTTTCAGGAAGCAGTTGGGTTGTGAAGTCCAAGACAGCATTCATCTCTTCGTGGGTTTCTCCCACTGCCAAACCACCGATAGAGTAGCCTGGGAAGTCCATGCTGACAAGGTCATGAGCCGATTGTCGACGAAGGTCTTCAAATCCAGCCCCCTGCACAATCCCAAATAACCCTTGGTCATGCGGACGACGATGAGCCTTCAAACCACGCTCAGCCCAACGGCTGGTACGCTCGATTGATTTCTTAACGTAGTCGTAAGGTTGATAAAACTGAGGACATTCGTCAAAGGACATCATGATGTCTGAGCCCAAATTATTCTGAATAGAAATGGCTTTTTCTGGGGACAAGAACATCTTAGAACCATTGAGATGGTTTTTAAAGGTTACTCCTTCTTCTGTGATATTACGGCTATCTGCTAAGGAATAAACCTGGAAACCACCACTGTCCGTCAAAATAGGTTGATCCCAATTCATGAATTTGTGGAGACCACCTGCGCGTGCGATGAGTTCATCTCCAGGGCGAAGCCAAAGATGATAGGTGTTTGACAGGATAATTCCCGAACCCATCTCCTTCAATTCTTCAGGCGACTGAGTTTTGACAGTAGCTTGTGTCCCAACTGGCATAAACATAGGTGTCGGGAAGGTTCCGTGGGGAGTGATAATTTCTCCCAGACGAGCTCCCGTGTGTTTTTCTTTCTTAATCAAACGATATTTGATTGGTGAATCTGACATTTTTTACCTCCGAAGCTGGGAAAAACAGTCCCAGTTCATACTTTGTGCCCAAGGGCATACTGTATGATTTTATCAAAAAAAGTAGGAACTGTCACGAACTATGGTATAATGAGAGAATGAAATACCCAAAAATTGATTTAAAAACCATTCGTCTGCAGGCTAGACAATTCCAAGCTGAAAATCCCCGCCTCTTTCTCGTCTATCTCTTACCTAGCATGCTGGTCATCTTGTCTGGTTTCCTCAATCCCTTAGAGCGCATTAACGAGGCTATTTTAGAGCAATCCTTTTTAAGTGTGCTTGGCCATGTAACTAAAGCCTACCTTTTTCCACTATTGGTTTCCTTTATCGGAACAATACTTCTAACCAGTTCCGTCTACACAACACTTAAACTCATCAAGAATCCTGATACAGAACTATCCGTCAAAAATAGTCTTACTCTCTTTAACGAAGAACACTTTTCACAAACCTTTTTGACTCTTCTTCTCAAACGTTTCTACCTCTTCTTATGGAGCATTCCTAGTTTACTTGGGATTTACTTCCTCTTTTATAGTAGCTTTCTAGCAAAGAAATTCGTTGCCATCCATCCTGAATTTCCTAATCTGGATCTCACGTCAGTTGAAACTGAGCACTTCCTCATGACCTTTGGTCTTTACTTTCTAGCAAGTATCCTCTTGATGATTGTAGGAAATAGTCTCTATATTCCACAATACTATGCTTATTCGCAGGTAGAATTTCTCCTCTGTGACACCCTAAACTTAGGGCAAGCCAGACCAGGACAAATCCTCAAAACTAGCCGTTTCCTGATGAAAGGCTACAAATTTCAACGCTTTGTCCTAGACTTACAACTCCTTCCTTGGTACTTCCTCAATTGGATTACCTTTGGAATTGCTAGTTTCTCACTCCTACCCTATATTCAAATCAATAAAATAATTTTCTACAGAGCAGTACTGGCTCGAAAACGTCCAAAAGCTTGAAGGTGACCCCTCAAGCTTTTTTCTATCAATGAGTTTCTCCGCCCACCAACTTGAGATCCTGATCTCCATGTTCTATAATGGCGCCGATTGCCGCTTCTAGCCCTCGCCTAATATCCACTAAACTCATAGCTGGAGTGGTAGGCCGATTCACCACCTGTTCCATCATATAAGGAATATGCATAAAACCTGCCTTAACATGTGGAAATTTTTTTTCTACCAAATAGAGGGCCTGATACATCAAATGATTGCAGACAAAAGTCCCTGCCGTATTGGAAACAGAGGCCGGTAATCCCTCTTTTTTTATAGCTTGAACCATCGCTTTAATCGGCAAACTACTAAAGTAGGCCGAAGCACCATCTTGGCGAATGGGAAGGTCAATCGGTTGATTACCTTCGTTATCAGAAATGCGTGCATCGTCTTGATTAATGGCTACTCGCTCAGGTGTCAAGCTGGTTCTTCCACCTGCTTGGCCGATACAAAGGACAAAGTCAGGTTGATAACTACTCATCTCTTCTTCCAATACTTGAGCCGATTTGTGAAAGACTGTTGGCACTTCTAGCCAGCGGATCTCCGCACCATGGATTTCAGCTGGTAAACCTTTAACAGCCTCCAAAGCTGGATTGACCTTTTCCCCTCCAAAGGGCTCGAAACCTGTCACTAATACTTTCATTTCTATCTCCTTACAAATGATTTCATGAAACACTTTTCTTAAAGACAAGTATAACATATTTCCCTTATTCTGGAGTGAAAAGGATTAGTGAGACTAGAATCGACCTTCAAGTTTATTTAAAGAGGAAAATGCTAATCAAGGTCAAAATAGCTGGTCCACCTTGCTTCAAAATAATTTTCTTATCTGCTGTGAGAGAGCCATAGGCCGCAGCCCCAATCACAAATAAGACAAAAATAGTCACAATTTCTAAATTCTGTGAGAAATAAATACCATACAAGAGAAAGACTCCTAGCAAAGCATTATAAATCCCTTGATTTTTAAACAATGAACTTACTGACGGACGAGCCAGTTCTTCCTTGTCCATGTTAAAGACACGACTAGTCGCATCTGATTGCGTTGCAATACTTTCCAAATAAAAAATGTAAAAATGCTCCAAAGCAACAATCGTTGCTAAAATGATTGTAATAATTGACATCTATTTCTCCTTAAATTTCTATATTTTCAATACCCAAAACCAATTTATTTAATAAACGGCTGAGTTCTGTTCTTTCAGACTCTGTTAAGATACTTTCCATCTCTTGCTTAACCTTGATATGCTGCAGAGGTGGATTCACCACTAACTGCTCCTTAGCGTACTTCGTAGCCTCTACCAACACTTCCCGCTGATTTTCAGGATTACGATGACGCTCCACCAAACCTTCCTTTTCCAGAATTTTGAAATGTCGGGTCAAAGCAGCCTGATCAATCTTCAAACGCTCCTGAACCGCTATTTGATTACAAGGGGAATGCTTCAGCAAAAATAATAAAATTTGATACCGTGTCAAACTAATCCCAAGTCTTTTTTCAAACAATTGCGTACTCGCTTGCTCAGACAAGCGGAGTTGATAAAGTAAATCTTGAATCTCTATCATTTCTTTCTTCTTTCTATTGATTCATCAATAATTGACTAATCAATTATATTATAAAATAAAATAGATTGCAAGAATGTTGCTTCAATCATTACAAAATGGTAACTTCCATTTTCCATTCATATTGATACTCAATGAAAGTCAAAGAGCTAACTAGGAAGCTATCCGTAGGTTGCTCAAAGCACAGCTTTGAGGTTGCAGATAAAACTGACGTGGTTTGAAGAGACTTTCGAAGAGTATGACAAAGAAAAACGAACGAGACTTACTTCCAATCATGAAAGCTAGATCTCATTCGTCAAAATGATATTACCAAGTCTGGTTTATCCATTCATTGAAACGTGAACGTGATCATAGTGATTTTCTGTCACGCTACCACGGTCTGGCATTGGGTTCCAAGTATTAGCTGGCCCATATTTGCTATCGAATGGAGCATAGAAACGTTGTTTCCAAATAATGTAACTAATTCCACGGCTGGCCATGTTTTGAATAGCGTATTCCGCAATCTTATCCCCTAATTCTGAGCTTTCTGGTACCATAAAGTCGATAGCCAAACCTTTTCCGTGATCTCCACTGTCTCCTGGACGGTAACCACTAAAGGATGTGATGCCAAACAAGTTAGCAATTTCTTCTTTAAAGGCCGCTGTTTGTGGTTGAAGGCCTGCATTTTCAGATTTCGCTACCGCAAGTCCAGCATAATCGGGCGCTGCTGGAGCTGCGTAAGTTGTTGAAACTGTTTTCTTCTCTTCTGGTTGATAAGTAGAAACTGCTGTTGTAGCTTCATTTGATGAGGCTTCTTTTAATTCTTCTGAACTTGTTGCAGTTGTTTCGATTGCTGTTTCTTCTGTTGGAGTTGTAGTTTCTTCCACTGTTGAAACATCTTGTGGGCTTGCTTGAGTTTCATTTTTCTCAGCTGAAGTCGTTGCCTGAGGAGCTGCTTCTGCAACTGCACTACTTGTTTCGGCTGTTTGCTCCTCTGACGTTGAAGTATTTGTAGATGGTGCTACTTCTTCTGCAGTAGCAACTGTCTCTGCAACTTCTGAATTTGTTGCTACTTCTTTTGTACTTGTAGTTTCTACCGCTTTTGGCGCTTCTGCAATCGGTTGAGAAAGGTCTGCAACCTGAACAGTTTGATCATCTACGGTCACTTGATTGGTTGTCAAATCTGCTGTCGCAGTTGTCACCTCTTCACTAGAAGCCGCTTGAGGTGTTTGGATTTCAACTTCTGTTACTTCTTCTGCTTCATTGACGGTCGTTGTCAAAACAGTTTCTGGGAAAATCAAGTCCATATTAGTGATTTTATTCAAATTCGCAAGAACTGTGACATCTACACCCAAGGCTTCTGCAATGGTGCTCAAGGTATCACCATACTGAACGGTATAACTTGTTTTGTTGTCCGTTTTAGTCAAATCGTTTTGGATTTGCTCAACACTACGTGCAGTCCAAAGAACTTCTTCTGCTTGAGTTGCCAATACTGGGGCAAATGACAAGGCTACTGTTGAAGCTAATAATATTCTTTTCTTCATTCTTTCCTATTCCTTTCAAATGAGTACCTGTCTATCATAACACAAAAAATGCAGAAAAAAAGCCCTCTCGGGCCTATTTAACAGAACTGTCTATTCCTTGTAACAAACTTGGTTACTTGAAATAGTTTGTTAGGTCTCTGTCACAAAACTGACACAATCTTATCGTTCCCAATCCCCAAAAATATAAGGAATATCTGCTAACCCTTGAATCCTATGATTTCCTTCATAAGTCGACTCTAAAAAGTTGATACTTTGAATCCCACTATTCTGGGCAAATTCCACATCCAGAGTCCGATCCCCTATATAATAGGTCTTCTCAGAATCCAACTGATACTTGCCTAACAGATAGTTAGCCGCTTCTGGACTTGGCTTCCGCACAAAACCACTCTGACTGGTTAAAATCTCTGTAAAATAAGATTCCAAACCCAAGTCTCTGAGAATGGTACGAGCATTGTCTCCCTTATGAGTGTAAACAAACTGCTGAATTCCTGATTCCTCTGCCCAAGCTAGCACATCACGCGCACCTGGCATCAAAACTACCTGAGCATTCTTCTCAGCCAAACTCTGGGCACGCACCTGATTTAGCATTTCCACATCCAGCTTTCTCTCTTCTGCCACCTGCACAAGTAAATCCTGCACAGAAAACTTGAGAATAAACTCCCTCACCTGCTCCTTATCATAAGGAATAGAAAACTGAGCAAAAGTTTCCTCAATTCCTGATAAAATCGCTTCGTAAGAATCCAATAAAGTCCCATCTAAATCCCAAATAAAAGCTGTTTTTTGCATTTCCTATCCTTTCAAGCTCATATAACGCTGGTAACGGTAACGTAGAAATAACCAACGAAAACCATTATCCAAAAGGGTTCCGGCCCAAATACCGGGCAAGCCCCAACCAAGCACAATCCCCATCAGATATCCTGTTCCAATGCGGATACACCACATTCCTATACTTGTCGCATAAAAGGGAAGCCGAGCATTGCCCAAACCCTGCCAGACTGCTGTATAGATGACTGTTCCTATCGTCATAGGAGTACCAAGTAGTGAAAAAAGTGTCACTAGCACACTAGCCTCCACCGCTAGAGAATCAGTCGTATAGAGATGAGTTAGTGGTATACCCAAGGCATAGACACTAAGCGTCAAGGGCAACATGAGAAGCAGAGAAAGCCAAAAGGTTTGCTTGCTCAAATTAGCTACTCTTTCCCAATTATCCTCTCCAACTGCTCGAGCTACCAGCATGACCGTTGCAGTAGCGACGCCAAAGGCAGGCATATAGTTAAACTGGGTCAAGACTTCTCCGACTGCATTTCCAGCCACCGCCTCCGTTCCAAAAGAAACAACCAAGGCAATGATCACGACATCTCCAGCCCTCATCATGAGCCTCTCTCCAGCTGCTGGCAACGCTAAGGTCAATAGTTCCTTATCTAAACCAAAAGTCGGTTTCTCAAAAGGCAACTTTAATTGCGACCATAAAATCACAAGACCTACCAAACGAGACAGAATTGTCCCCCAAGCAACACCAGCTATCCCCATATCCAGAACAAAAATAGCTAGACTTGAAAAAAGAATATTCAAGGCATTGGATAAAAAACTAACATAGAGAGGCAGACGTGGATTATGCGTTGCACGAATCAAGGCTCCCAGACTAGTCATTAAACCTAAGAGAACAATCGATCCGCCTACCAAAGATAGGTAGAGTCCACCACTCTCAGCTACATCTCTCTCCGTCCCCAAAAGTCCTATCATCTCTTTCCCAGCGAAGATGGACAAAAATCCTAAAAGGAAACTTAATAGTAAGGTAATCTTCAATGCCTCAGTCACATGATAGGCTAGCATAGATTGATCCTTCTGCCCCAAATTTTTTGAAATAACACTGGAAATAGCAGCTCCCAGAGCGATGAAAATCGCCTGATAAATCGTGATAATATTGCCAGCTACTGATACACCCGAAATAGCTATCAAGCCCAAGTGGGCTACTAAGTAACTATCCACCATCCCCATGAGCATCTGCAAAAAATTTTCGCCCATAGCTGGCAAGGCAATATTAAGAATGTCTTTATTTTTCTTAAACAATCCTTCCTCCTGATGAAAAGAAACTCAGTTGGTTTCCCAACCGAGTTTACTCCCTCTGTCTTAAAGTCCTAGATAAGCCTCAACCGCTGCTTGCATATCAGCAGCTGCCACTGTTGTCTTGTGACGAACAGGAGCTGTTTCAAGCCCGTCAACTGCTGGTGGTACTGCAACTCCTGAAATATCATGTAATTGAGCCAAGGCTTCAAAGTCAGTCAAGCCTACTTTACCTGTTACAGCTTCTACTGCAACCACTGGGAACTTGTATGGACTCGCTGTTGAAGCAATCACTGTCTTAGTCACATCGCCAGTAGCCGCTTGGTATTTCTTATAAACTGCCGAGGCAACCGCCGTATGTGGATCCTCGATATAAGAATCTGCCTCATAAACACGCTTGATTTCTGCTGCCGTTTCTTCCTCAGTCGCATATTCAGCTGCAAAGAGGTCCAAAATCTCTGCATCAAAGTCTGTCAACTCATATTGTCCTTGCTTGTTCAAGGCATTCATAAGTTCAGCTGTTTTAACCGCATCATTACCCAAAAGGTGGAAAATGAGACGCTCCAAGTTTGAAGATACTAAGATATCCATAGATGGGCTAGTTGTTACCTTAAACTCACGCTTCTTATCGTAAACACGTGTCTTGAAGAAGTCTGTCAAAACATTGTTGTCGTTTGAAGCACAAATCAATTTACCAACTGGGAGACCAATTTGCTTAGCATAAAAGGCAGCCAAGATATTTCCAAAGTTTCCTGTTGGTACGGTAAAGTTGACCTTATCACCAGCCACAATCTCACCAGTTTTAACAAGCTGAGCGTAGGCATAAACATAGTAGACAATTTGTGGCACCAAACGACCGATATTCATAGAGTTAGCTGATGAAAATTGCAACTTGTTGGCCGCTAACCTTTCACGAAGAGCCACATCGTTAAACATATGCTTCACATTTGTTTGGGCATCATCAAAGTTACCATCAATAGCGATAACATGAGTATTGTCGCCAGTCTGAGTGGTCATTTGCAACTCTTGTACCTTGCTGACACCATCCTTTGGATAAAAGACGATAATCTCAGTACCAGGAACATCCGCAAACCCTGCCATAGCAGCTTTCCCAGTATCACCAGATGTCGCTGTTAAGATGACAATCTTGTTCTCCAAACCATGCTTCTTAGCAGCTGTTGTCATAAAGTATGGCAAAATAGACAAGGCCATATCCTTAAAAGCAATTGTTGAACCATGGAAGAGTTCCAAATTATATTGTCCATCTAATTTCACTAATGGTGCGATAGATGGAGTATCAAACTTGCTATCGTAGGCATTTTCGATACAGTAGTCCAACTCTTCAGCTGTAAAGTCATCTAAAAATGCTGACAAAACAAGCTTAGCAACTTCCTGATAAGAAGCATCTTTCAATTTGTCAAAGTCCAAATCTACTTTTGGATAAGTAAGCGGTGTAAATAAACCGCCGTCCGTCGCCAAACCTTGCAAAATAGCTTGGCTGGCAGTTACTGTATTGTTGGCATCACGCGTTGATTGATAAACTAATGTCATTACTCTCTATCCTTTATCTATAGTCTCATCCATTATATCATGATTTTTCAGAAAATTCTCCTTTTACAAGAGAAATTATAGGCTCAATTCTTCTTTCAAAGGCTGTAAGTAGGTCATTTCTTGCTTATTTCTCTTCTCCAGTCCTTCCTCGGCTAGCAGGAGTAAGTCTTTGGAAATTTCAATAATCGCAGTTTCTTCCTCATCTGTAAGCTTCTTCTTAGAAAATTGTCGTCTTAAAAACTTATAATTTTGCCCAAATTCTTTAAAGAAAGGTGCTACTTCTAAGTAAGCTTCTAACTTATCTAAATTAACCAACAATCCTAAGTGAAAAGCTGCTGAAGCGAAGGTTCTATCTAGAGGTTGAGTACACACACTACGAAACTCAACTGTTCCGCGAGTCGTTAAGTCTTGGTACTGATAACTACGATGAGTTTCAAAGTCTTTCTCTTGAGGGTAAATAGAAACCACATCCCCATTAAGATCAAATGCTTGAATTTCAGGTGTAGCCAAATAGTCCCTTGCCTGAATAGGATAAAAATAATAGGTTTCCCCATCACGTTCCGCAGTAAAAATTGCAGAATGATCTAGATAGTTAAAAAAAACGTCTTCATCTTTAAATAATCTAGCATTAACACCGACATTCTCTGGATAGATACCATGCATCGATTCTTCCCAGAAAATATCCCTTGAAATTTTCGTATCCCAATCCGCACCTGAAAACTCAGAATTGGCAAATAAATAAGCCTTAACCGCTTCAATTTGAGTAAAAGCATTAATAACCCGTAAGTAGTTAGATTTTGAAACATCCAGTTGAACCTGACTCCCACAGATAAAAGCACCATATTCAGGGAAATGATGTAAGTCTGATTTCGTCACATTCCTACTCAAATTCAAATAATCCATCAACATCTGATAACGTGGATAAGCAACTGGACAATTCTTATTTTTATCCCAGTTGGGATGAATGCCGCAGCCAACAATAGCATGATTTGATTCAACTAACTTTTTCTGAATTACATCCATATAATTTTTAAAACGATTTTCGACCTCTTGAATCGTTTCAGCCTTACCAAATGCAAACTCTATCGTGGTATAGGAAACTTCAAATAAAATAGCATCCTGACTTACTGGATCCACTAACTGAATAGGATTCCCAAAATCATCTACCTTTTCTACAGCTAAATTCAAAGCAGAAACTAAATATCGGAATAAGTGCTTGATAACTTCAACATCTGTAGCATCCCCTTCTAAATTTGTAACAGGATATTCCAGCTCAATCCCAACAAACAATTCCGGATTTTCTTTAATATTTTTCAAATACCGATGTTTTAATAAATCGATAGAACGAGACATACTTCCATACACTTTCATAATTTAAATAAAATTTGAATAACTACTATTATACCAAAAATGATATAAAAAAGGAACGAAGATTTACAACGTTCCTTAACTCTATACTATACCGGCGGCCGGGGTCGAACCGGCACGTCCTTGCGGACACTGGATTTTGAGTCCAGCGCGTCTGCCAATTCCGCCACGCCGGCAAATAGTAACTGGGGTAGCTGGATTCGAACCAACGCATGAGGGAGTCAAAGTCCCTTGCCTTACCGCTTGGCTATACCCCAATAATATAAAATAGGCGAGTGATGGGGATCGAACCCACGCATGCCAGAGCCACAATCTGGTGTGTTAACCACTTCACCACACCCGCCATAATTCTATTAACACGGGCAGTAGGAATTGAACCCACACTGAAGGTTTTGGAGACCTTAGTTCTACCTTTAAACTATGCCCGTAAAATGGAAGGGGAGGGATTCGAACCCCCGAACCCGAAGGAGCGGATTTACAGTCCGCCGCGTTTAGCCTCTTCGCTACCCTTCCAAAATATATAAATGGCGCGAGACGGAATCGAACCGCCGACACATGGAGCTTCAATCCATTGCTCTACCAACTGAGCTACCGAGCCTTATTGCGGGAGCAGGATTTGAACCTACGACCTTCGGGTTATGAGCCCGACGAGCTACCGAGCTGCTCCATCCCGCGTTAATACAAAAGGAGGATGTGGGATTCGAACCCACGCACGCTTTTACACGCCTGACGGTTTTCAAGACCGTTCCCTTCAGCCGGACTTGGGTAATCCTCCAAAATAGTCCGTACGGGATTCGAACCCGTGTTACCGCCGTGAAAAGGCGGTGTCTTAACCCCTTGACCAACGGACCAAACTTTATGGGCACGAGTGGACTCGAACCACCGACCTCACGCTTATCAGGCGTGCGCTCTAACCACCTGAGCTACGCGCCCAAGTTAAAAACTTGGTAATGTAATTTGAACAAAGTTCAAAGCGGGTGACGAGAATCGAACTCGCGACAACAGCTTGGAAGGCTGTAGTTTTACCACTAAACTACACCCGCTTAAATGGGAGTTAACGGGATCGAACCGCTGACCCTCTGCTTGTAAGGCAGATGCTCTCCCAGCTGAGCTAAACTCCCTAGAGCTAAGCGACTTCCATATCTCACAGGGGGCAACCCCCAACTACTTCCGGCGTTCTAGGGCTTAACTTCTGTGTTCGGCATGGGTACAGGTGTAT
>NZ_NCVC01000008.1:0-33336 GCF_002096735.1 Streptococcus mitis
AAAATCAAATTCAAACCACGTCAACGTCGCCTTGCCGTACTCAAGTACAGCCTGCGGCTAGTTTCCTAATTTGCTCTTTGATTTTCATTGAGTATTATTTCTCTCTTTATGACGCTCATAAGCCTTGAGCTGGCGCTGCAGTTCCTTTTTAATGGCAGGTTCTGGAGCATATTTTTCTTCCCAATCATCTGGCTTTAAGATTTTGTGGGTCACTGGATCAAAATGAGCCTTGCCATCTGGAAAAATTTTCCCCATATTGGCCTGATGAACAATATCAAAAATACGTTCTGGGTCCACCCCCATCAAGACAAAACTACCGTAGGTAAAGTAAAGCGTGTCGATCAGGGCATCTACCTGACCTATCAAATCTTGCTGAGCAGGCGTCTTCTTAGCCACTTTATCGGCCGCCTTATCAAGAGCTTGATGAAGTTGCGATAGAGCTCGACCAAAGTCCTCTTCAGAAGGACTGGCAGCTCTAACAAATTCCACCAATTCTTCTATTTTAAAGCCAGCCCTGTGGGTTGCACCTTCTAAATCCCAAGCTCGTGGTTCTTCTTGGGTTCGTTCATCCATCATGTGGTGGAAGGTCTTGACCTTATTGAAATGATAGTCACGGCTGACAAAGACTTTTTCTGAAGCTAGAACACCAAAATGTTCCAGGGCCTTGTGGATTCCGTCTTGCTGATTACTAGTGGTAATGTGCTTAGCAACTTCCTTGACACTGCTACTACCATTTCCCATAGCGACCGACATACCAACACCTGCAAGCATTTCAAGGTCGTTATCTGAATCACCAAAGGCCATGACTTGGTTGAGATCAAAACCATATTCTTTCCCGACTCGGCGTATGCCTTCCAACTTAGAGTTTCCTTGATTGATAACATCCGCTGCAAAAGGATTGCTACGTGTCAATTTCAAGTCTTCAAAATCAGCTGCTGCCTTCTCAGATTCTTCTGGCGTCATCAGCATCAAAACTTGGTAGATAGGCTGATTCATCAGATCAAGCAGGTCTTCTTCCTTTTGGGGAACAACCTTGCTGACCATACGATTAAAGGAATGACTCACTGTCCGAGTTAAAACAGAGGGAACGAAGCGACTGATTCGTTGGGAAAAAGAACCCAAACCAAAAGACATGATTTTGGAACCCAACATGGCATCCTTGGTCCCTAGGGCAATCTCCTTGCCCTCTTTTTTAGCATAAGTAATGAGGTGACGCAAATGTAACTTGGAAATTGGGCTCGTGAACAAGACTCTGTCTTTAGTAAAGATATACTGGCCATTGTAGGTTACCGCAAAGTCCAGGTCCAAATCGTCCATCAATTCCTTAACAAAAAAAGGTCCTCGTCCTGTCGCTACGCCGACAAGCACCCCTTGTTCTTTGACAATCTTAATCGCGTCCTTAGTGGATTTCAAAACACTCTTGCGATCGTTGACCAAGGTTCCGTCGATATCAAAAAAAACCGCTTTGACTTCCATCCTATCCCAATCTCCCCTTTTGTGATACAATGATTATACCACATTTCAGAAAGAGTGAGTAAATCATGTCTAAGAAAATCCTTGTTTTACATACGGGTGGAACTATTTCCATGCAAGCCGATGCTTCTGGCGCTGTTGTGACTAGTTCAGATAATCCCATGAACCATGTGTCCAACCCACTTGAAGGAATCCAAGTCCACGCCTTGGACTTTTTTAACCTGCCAAGCCCCCATATCAAACCCAAGCATATGCTGGCCCTCTACCAGAAAATTAAAGAGGAAGCTGCTAACTACGATGGAGTGGTAATCACACACGGGACCGATACTTTAGAGGAAACAGCCTATTTCCTTGATACCATGGAAGTTCCCCATATGCCTATCGTTCTAACAGGGGCCATGCGCAGCTCAAATGAACTCGGCAGTGATGGTGTTTATAATTATCTGAGTGCTTTAAGGGTGGCTAGCGATGACAGGGCTGCTGACAAAGGAGTTTTGGTCGTTATGAACGATGAAATCCACGCTGCCAAGTATGTCACCAAAACACATACGACCAACGTCGGTACCTTCCAGACCCCAACACATGGCCCCCTTGGTCTCATCATGAAACAGGAAATACTCTACTTTAAAACAGCTGAGCCCCGTGTCCGCTTTGACCTTGATCACATACAAGGATTGGTCCCTATCATCTCGGCTTATGCCGGTATGACAGATGAGCTAATTGATATGCTGGATTTGGAACAATTGGACGGTTTGATTATCCAAGCCTTCGGGGCGGGCAATGTTCCCAAAGAAACGGCTCAAAAATTAGAAAGCCTTCTACAAAAAAGAATCCCAGTCGCCCTTGTTTCACGATGCTTTAACGGTATTGCAGAACCTGTTTATGCCTACCAAGGTGGGGGCGTGCAGTTGCAAAAAGCAGGTGTCTTCTTTGTTAAAGAACTCAACGCCCAAAAAGCCCGTTTGAAACTCCTCATCGCCCTCAATGCCGGACTAACCGGACAGGCTTTGAAAGACTATATGGAAGGGTAAACCTCTTCGAAAATCTCTTCAAACCGCGTCAACGTCGCCTTACCGTATGTATGGTTACTGACTTCGTCAGTTCTATCTGCAACCTCAAAGCAGTGCTTTGAGCAACCTGCGGCTAGCTTCCTAGTTTGCTCTTTGATTTTCATTGAATATAATTCCCTCCTCTAAAAACAAATCAGGAAATCTCCACGATTCCCTGATTTTTTCTATTTACGTTTTCGTGTTGAGCGACGTTCTGTCAAACCATGAGGTAAGAGAACTTCACGTTCTTCCAACTCTTCCTTGTGCATAATCTTAGTCAGCATACGCATGCTAATAGCACCAAGGTCATAAAGAGGTTGGGCGATAGTTGTCAAGTTTGGACGGGTAAAGCGTGAGACTTGCGAATCATCACTAGTAATGATTTCAAATTCTTCTGGTACTGACACACCCTTATCAGCAAGGCCGTTCAAGACACCTGCTGCCAACTCATCACCTGTTACAACTGCTGCAGTTGCGTTTGATGAAATCAAGCGTTCTGCCAAGGCATAACCGTCTTCATAAGTGTATTTAGACTCAAATACCAATCCTTCGCTATAAGAAATCCCTGCTTTTTTCAAGGCTTCCTTGTAGCCAACCAAACGAACCTTACCATTGATATCATCCACTAGTGGACCGCTAACGAAAGCAATGCGCTCATTTTCTTTAGCAAGGTAGGTTACTGCATCAATCGTTGCTTGTTTGTAGTCAATATTGACACTTGGAAGCTGATGTTCTACATCCACAGTTCCTGCAAGAACAACTGGTGTTCGAGAACGAGAAAACTCTGAACGAATTTTTTCAGTCAAGTGGTAGCCCATAAAGATGATACCATCCACTTGCTTAGAAAACAGGGTATTGACAACTGAAACTTCCTTGTCATCATCCTCATCACTATTGGCAAGGACGATATTGTACTTGTACATTTCAGCGATATCGTCAATCCCTTTAGCAAGCGTTGAGAAATAGCCATTGGTAATATTGGGGATCACCACACCGACAGTGGTTGTCTTTTTACTTGCAAGACCACGCGCCACAGCATTTGGACGGTAATCCAAACGATCAATCACCTCAAGCACTTTTTTACGAGTATTCTCTTTTACATTCTTATTGCCATTGACTACACGGCTAACCGTCGCCATTGAAACTCCTGCTTCACGGGCGACATCATAAATCGTTACTGTATCGTCTGTATTCATTCCATTTCCTTTCTATATCATACCTCACGAGACTCCAAAAAAGAGACGGTATGAAAATTTCGTTTTCATGATTCCACTTATTCCATTTTATCACTATTTGTAAACACTTTCAAGCGTTTTTTGAAGATTATTTGAAAAAATTTCATAGGAAGCTATGTTTATGAAGAAAAAATCACCTTTTCTTGATTTTTAATCCTATTTGCTGTATGATAAGGGAAAAGAAAGGGGGAAGAAATATGGCTTTTACCAATACCCACATGCGGTCAGCTAGTTTTGGCATTGTTACCAGCTTGCCTGATGACGTTATTGACTCATTTTGGTATATCATCGACCATTTCTTAAAAAATGTCTTTGAATTGGAAGAAGAACTCGAGTTTCAATTGCTCAATAACCAAGGAAAAATTACCTTCCACTTCTCAAGTCAACACCTCCCTACAGCCATTGATTTTGACTTTAACCATCCCTTTGACCCTCTTTATCCCCCGAGAGTTCTGGTTTTAGATATGGACGGTAGAGAAACTATCCTCCTCCCAGAAGAAAATGACCTATTTTAATACTCAATGAAAATCAAAGAGCAAACTAGAAAGCTAGCCGCAGGTTGCTCAAAGCACTGCTTTGAGGTTGTAGATGAAACTGACGAAGTCAGTAACCATATGTACGGTAAGGCGACGCTGACGTGGTTTGAATTTGATTTTCGAAGAGTATAAAAACTCTAGCCTTCAGTTGCAAGTGACTGAAAACTAGAGTTTTTTCTATTTTTTCAAAGCATCATACAAGTTGCGGATCGGTTGCTTTAAGGTAGGATGGATAAAATGAGGCGCAATTTCTTGAAGAGATTCAAGGACAAAAAGGCGTTCCGCTATGTAAGGATGAGGCAAGATGAGGTCGTCTGTATAAAGGATCTGGTCCTCCACAAAGAGCAAGTCCAAATCAATCAAACGAGGTCCCCAATGCACTTCTCTAACCCTTCCCATCTCTGACTCAATGGCTAGTAAGGTATCTAACAAGACTGGGGCGGGCAACCAGGTTTCCACCTCAACCACTTGATTAGCAAAGCTATCTTGCTCCACACCACCCCAAGGCTCCGTCGCTAAGACACTGGACTCTTTGAGAATATGGATGCCACGAGCTCGCAGTTTGTCAATGGCTTGCTCCAAGTTTGCTTGCTTATCCCCCATATTGCTTCCTAGGGCGATAAAGGCCCGTTGCTTGCGGCGATGGATGGTCACCGAACAAGTATCTAGTGGCAAATGCACTGGCGCCCAAGGCTTTTTCAATTCCAACTCAATCTCTTGGACAAGAGGATAAGCCTCAAAGGTACGTTCTACCAATTTATAGGCTACCGTTTCAATCAAATCCTCACTCGTTTCCTGAAACCAAGACGTCCACTGCTGACACAGTTCTCCATAATGGACAGAAGCTGTTAAATCCAAGTCTGTAGCTGCCTTGGTCATATCATAGGATAGGATGGCTGAAACGACAAACTTCTGCCCCAATTCTTTCTCACTAGGAAACAGACCATGGTAGGCAAAAATTTCCAAATCTTTAATCTGCAGTTGATCCATAATGATTCCTTTCTAGAAAAATCCGCTTCAAGCGGATTCTTTTTATACTCAATGAAAATCAAAGTGCAAACTAGGAAGCTAGCCGCAGGCTGCTCAAAACACTGTTTTGAGGTTGCAGATGGAAGCTGACGTGGTTTGAATTTGATTTTCGAAGAGTATTATAGTCCCATTAAACGATAAGCCTGATTTCGGAGGTCCTTATCTGTTTCAAATAGACCACGAGCTACTGTCGTCAAGGTTGCAGTGCCTGGTTTTCTGACACCTCGCATGCTCATACACATATGTTCCGCCTCAATGACAACAAAGGCTCCTTTAGCATCTAGATAGTCCATCAAGGCGTCGGCCACTTCGATATTCAAACGTTCTTGAATTTGTGGTTTTTTCGAATAAACTTCAACCGTACGGGCTAGCTTAGACAAACCTGCTACACGGCCATCTGGAATGTAGGCAATATGTGCTTTCCCATAAAATGGTAGAAAGTGGTGTTCACACATAGTATGGAAAAAGATATCCTTTTCTACCACCATATTATCGTCAATAATCTCAAAGGATTTTGACAAATGTTCCTCCGCTGTTTGACCAAGACCTGAAAAAATCTCTTGGTACATACGAGCCACACGAGCAGGTGTTTCCTGCAAGCCCTCGCGGTTAGCGTCCTCTCCTACAGCTTCGATAATCATTTTTACAGCTGCTTCAATCTTTTGTGTATCCATTCTCGTTCTTCCTCTCCATCAGATAGGACCTCACTTGGCTCAAGAAATACAAGGAACCCGTGACAATCCTAACTGTTTTTTTCTCTTCTTTTTTATCTGTCAATTTCTGCTCTAGAAAATCCTGCCAACCTTGGTAGCTGAGATTTCTAGACCTAACTGCCTCTTTCAGCATGCTTTCATCAGTCGCCCGACTATCGTCAAAATGGGTCAAGGTAAGCTCGGTATCTGGTAGTGTCCCCAGCAAGTCCAACATATCCTCCAAGGCCTTGGTTTTGATACAGGTAAATAGGATTTCCTTATGATAATCTGCAAAACGTTCTTGCAAGGTTGCTAATAAAGCCTTAATAGCATGGGGATTGTGGGCTCCATCCAAAATCATCAAGGGATCTCTTGACACGATTTCCAAACGCCCTGGCCAACTTGTTTCTTCCAAAGCTTGAGCAAGCAAGTGATTGCTTGCTAGCTCTCGACCATCTTCTTGACAAAAAGTATCAAGTAAAGCTATGGCCATCCCAGCATTCTCTATCTGGTGCAAACCAAGCAGGCCAGTCTGGAAGCGACCTTGTCTGACAACACTTGTATAGTCAAAGACTTCACCCGTAACCACACTCTTTTGATGACTAACTTGATAATCTGCCCCATAGGCAATTCTCGGCGCATTTTTTGCTTCTGCAATAGAGTCAATCACAGCTAGCGCTTCTGGAGCAATGCAACCTGTTACCGAAGGAATACCTTGTTTGATAATACCAGCTTTATGCTCTGCTATGACTTCCAAGGTGTCACCAAGTAGGGCTACATGGTCCAATCCAATAGTCGTAATTCCTGTCAAAATGGGCTGACAGACATTGGTACTATCCAAAAGACCACCCATACCCACTTCTATGATAGCCACATCTACTTGCTCTGAGGCAAAGTAATCATAGGCTATAGCTGTAATTATTTCAAACTCAGTTGTCCCCTGCAAATTGGTAGCCGATTCCCCTTCCAACAAAGACTGATAGTCTGCCATGAGGGCTTCTAGTCTAGCTTCTGGGATAGATTCCCCATTGATGCTAATCTGATCTGTGTAATGAATGAGATAGGGCGAGCTGAAAACACCAACTCTCAGCCCTAGCTTTTCTAGCATATTTTTCAAAAAAGCAATGGTCGAACCCTTGCCATTGGTTCCTCCAATATGGATGACCTTGAGTTTGAGATGGGGATTGCCACGCAAAGCTAACAGTTCCACCATTCGTTCCAAGCCAAAATGCGGTTGATCCGTCCGGTAGTTAGCAATCCACTGATTATTTTCAAATTCTTTCATCTTATTTATATTGTTTTAAATCTAGATTTTCCGCTTCATCAGCCAGACGAATAGCGGAGGCAATTTCAACTGCCATCCTGTGACTAGCTACATCATGCACGCGCACCACTTCCACACCCTGTCTCGCAGCGATACTGGTTACATGAGCAGAGGCCGTGTCCCGATTGCGGAAACCATGTTCTGTCTCAGGATTGACTTCAAAACCATTCTCTTCTAGGATATTGATGACAAACCGCTTGCGCGACACTCCGAGAAAGATTGGATATCCTTTCTGATGTAGTTTATCCAGATCCCGTAAAAGAAGCAGATTTTCTTTCTTGGTCAGACCAAAGCCAATTCCTGGATCCAACAGGATATTTTCTTGTGCGATTCCAGCTTGATTCGCTCTCGCTAAGGCTCTGTCAAAGAAAGCCTCCATCAAGTCTTCGATTGGCAATTTTTCGAAGTCAGCTAACTCTTCCTCTGTAAAAGCTTGATTAAATCCAAAATGAGGAAATATGAGCGAGCTAGGATGCTGAGGTCGCGCCATGACTGGATTAAACATAATGACTACTTTCGCACCAGCCTTAGCAACCACATGGGCCATTTTCTCATCACCCATGAAACCAGTGATATCATTGACTAGATTGGCACCAGCAGCCAAAGCAGCCTCTGCTACCTGACTCTTCCAAGTATCAATAGAGATGAGGACATCACTTTCCTTGCGAATCGCTTTAATCACTGGAACAACACGCTGGATTTCCTCTTCTATCTCAACATAGCTGCTTCCCGGCCGAGTCGATTCTCCGCCGATATCTAGCATACTAGCCCCTTCTGCTATCAATTTACGAGCCTGCTGGAGTGCTTGCTCAAGAGCAAAAAATTGACCACCGTCCGAAAAGGAGTCTGGGGTTACATTGATAATTCCGCAAATAGCTGTCTTTGCATGATTGGCTTTACTTGACATATCGTTCACTCCCTCAAGGCTTTTCATCATATTATTTCTCTATTTTACCATAAAAAGAAAAAGATGGACACGATTGCATTCATCTTTTTCCCAGTAGAAACAAGTAAGCAATTGTCAAAAATCTTAAACAGATATCCCTAATGTCCGACTCAAAATCACCACGAGAGCCAACAAACAGAAAGCAACCCCATTCACAATCATGTGAAGTAAGATAGACATTTCCAAACGTTGGGTCTTGTAAGCCGTCCAAGATAGAACAATCGACATACCTCCATAAATCAATAAAGAAGGTAAATTACTTGGTTGATGCAATAAAGCAAACACAATCGTACCGACTACAAATCCCAAGTTCTCTTTTCCTCGGAAAATCTTTTTAGGAATAATCCCACGGCACAAGATTTCCTCACAAATCGGAGCAAGCAAGGCCAGTAAGAAGAAACTGGAAATCAGAGAACTATTCTGAACCATATCGTTAATCTGAGACTGGTTACTTGTTGTCGTCTCATTTGACAGTTGTAACAAGATAGAACCAAGTATATTTGACCCGATAATAACTAAATAACTCAAGCCCAAACGTGCCAAATCCTTCGCTCTAAAAAAAGAAAAATTAAAACTTGCTAATTGCGTTTTACGAGCTCCAAAAATAAATAGTGCCAAAACTACAATCGAAATACCAGCAACTATCAGTCCTGACTGCAACAGTGGTACTGCATTTAAAGTTAAAATAGCAGTAACCCCTATAGGAATCTGATATAAAATTGTCGCCAGCAAAAAGATTAACAGCCAACCTGCACGATTCAATAATTCTTTCCACATATTTTTCTCTTTCATCACCCATCTCCTTTATATTAAAAAAGGGGGAAAATCCCCCTGGGTTATCCTATTATAAGGCCATACTGATGTAGTTAAGGATAAACAAGGCATCCAAAATCCAAATCATGACATGAACATCTTTAGCTTGACCTTTAACAAGCTTAGTCAAAGTGTAAGTCAAGAAACCAACTGCAATCCCTTGAGTGATAGAGTAGCTGAATCCCATAAAGATAGATGTGAAGAAAGCAGGAACCGCTTCAGACATATCATCCCAATGGATATTTTTCAAGCTAGCCAACATCATAATCCCAACGATAATCAAGATTGGAGCTGTAGCGGCTGTTGGTACAATCGCTAGAAGTGGGCTAAAGAAGCTTGAGATCGCAAAACAGATTGCCACGACCAAGGCTGTCAAACCAGTACGTCCACCTGCACCGATACCAGCAGCAGACTCGACATAAGTCGTTACGTTCGAAGTACCAGCGATGGCACCAATTGAAGTACCAATCAAGTCAGAGTAAAGAGCCTTATCCAACTTAGCTGATTGGTGGTTTTCACCATTTGTCGCTACGATACCAACTTTTTCACCTGTACCGATCAAGGTACCAATTGTATCAAAAATATCTGTCAATGAGAAGGCAAGAATAGCCATCAGAGTTTCAGGCAAGCGAGCTGTATCTGAAATCAAAGCTCCCAAACCTTCTGAACCAAGAGCTGCACCAAAGACTGTCTTCAAATCTTCAAAGGCTGCACCAACATGGTTATTAGCAAAATCGATGCTTGACAAATCTACCAAACCAACTGCGATAGCAAGAATAGTTGTTGTCAAGATAGAGAGGATAATTCCCCCTTTAATTCCTTTGATAACAAAGAAGATTGTAATGGCCAGTCCTGCAAGTGCCACCAAAACAGCTGGGTTATTAAAGTCAACCAATCCTGGAACTGCTGAAGAGTTTGCTGCAATCGTTGCTTTAGCTTTGTCAGCCCCTTCTCCTACAACAGTATAGTTACCTGGATCGATCGTAAATTTCAAAAATCCAGCATTCTTAATTCCTACGTAGGCAAGGAAGACACCGATACCAGCTGAAATAGCTGAGCGAAGAGCATTTGGAATCGATTCAATGATCATTTTACGAACATTTGTCAAGGTAATAATCAATGAGATAATCCCACAGATGAAGACCATAGCTAGGGCTTCTTGCCAAGAATAACCAAGTCCAAATACGACTGTAAAGGTAAAGAAAGCATTCAGCCCCATACCTGGCGCTTGGGCATAAGGTAAGTTAGCGTAGAAGGCCATCATCAGGGTACCAGCAACTGCACCGATAATCGTTGCGAGGAATACACCCTGAGCAGGCATTCCTGTTTGCGAAAGAATTTGTGGGTTTACAAAGAGAATATAACTCATTGCAAAGAAAGTTGTTAAACCAGCGAGAACCTCTGTACGAACGTCTGTACCGTTCTCTTTTAGTTTAAATAATTTGTCCATTATTAATCTCCTTTTAATTTTTACGAACAATAATAGAATTATATCATTTATCATTCACTTTTTCAATATCTTTGTTTGATTTATTTAAGAATTTGATGAAATTTCATTTTTTGTTTGGAATCTGCTTTTCTGCCTGCTTTCTGTTATAATAGAAGACATCTTATCTGAAAAGACACTAGAAAGGTCCCTATGACGAAAAAAATTATTGCAGTTGACCTGGATGGAACCCTGCTCAACTCAGACAGTCAAATTTCTGACTTTACCAAAGAAACCATTAAAAAAGTTACTGAAAAAGGCCATCAAGTTATTATTACGACAGGACGCCCTTACCGAATGTCAAAAGATTTTTACCGTGAACTAGGCTTAAACACTCCTATGATTAATTTCAACGGCTCCCTTACTCATTTACCAGACCAAGTTTGGGATTTTGAAAAGTGTTTGACTGTAGACAAAAAATATCTTTTAGATATGGTTCGACGTTCAGAGGACATTCAAGCCGATTTTATCGCTGGAGAATACCGTAAAAAATTCTACATTACAAATCCTAATGAAGAAATTGCCAATCCTAAACTATTTGGTGTAGAAGCTTTCCATCCTGAAGATCAATTTCAGCCTGAGTTGGTGACCAAGGATCCTAACTGTATCCTATTGCAGACCAGAGCCAGTGACAAGTATGCCTTGGCAAAAGAAATGAATGCCTTCTATCAGCATCAACTTTCTATTAATACCTGGGGTGGACCTCTCAATATCCTTGAATGTACCCCAAAAGGTGTCAATAAGGCCTTTGCTTTGGACTACTTGCTCAAGGTAATGAACCGTGACAAAAAAGATTTGATTGCCTTTGGAGATGAGCACAATGATACTGAAATGCTAGCTTTTGCTGGGAAAGGTTATGCAATGAAAAATGCCAATCCTGAGCTACTCCCCTATGCGGATGAGCAAATCTCACTGACCAACGACCAAGACGGGGTTGCCAAAACCCTGCAAGATTTATTCTTATAGTTCATTCTGACCAGCTTGCAAGCTGGTCTTTGTGCTCTTTTCACAGTCTCATCAACCAGTTAATCGATTGTTCTACTTTTTGCCTCCAAAACCTTGGAAAAGGCTTTCTTTTGTGATATAATTCACATATAAAAACAAGAGAGCTCGTCATACTCGACTCTGTTGACACAAAATCAATCCAGTCCCGTTGTCCCTGTTCTCGGTCAATATAAAGGAGGATAGCTATGAAAGCTGTTGTTGTAAATCCAGAAAGCACTGGTGTTGCTGTTGAAGAAAAAGTACTCCGTCCACTTGAAACTGGGGAAGCACTTGTAGAAATTGAATACTGTGGTGTTTGCCACACTGACCTCCACGTTGCTCATGGTGACTTTGGTCAAGTACCAGGACGTGTTCTTGGCCACGAAGGTGTCGGTATCGTTAAGGAAATTGCTCCAGATGTGAAAAGCCTTAAAGTCGGCGACCGCGTCAGCGTTGCTTGGTTCTTTGAAGGATGTGGTACTTGCGAATACTGTACAACTGGCCGTGAAACTCTTTGCCGTACAGTAAAAAATGCCGGCTACTCAGTAGACGGTGGTATGGCTGAACAATGTATCGTAACAGCAGACTATGCTGTTAAAGTTCCTGACGGACTTGATCCAGCCCAAGCCTCTTCTATCACATGTGCTGGTGTAACAACCTATAAAGCTATTAAAGAGGCCAAAGTTGAACCAGGCCAATGGGTTGTTCTTTACGGTGCTGGTGGACTTGGTAACCTAGCTGTTCAATACGCTAAAAAAGTATTCAATGCTCATGTTATCGCAGTTGATATCAACAATGACAAACTTGCCCTTGCAAAAGAAGTAGGCGCTGACATTGTGATTAACGGCCTCGAAGTTGAAGATGTACCTGGACTTATCAAGGAAAAAACTGATGGAGGTGCTCACTCAGCTGTCGTAACTGCTGTGTCTAAAGTTGCCTTCAACCAGGCTGTTGACTCAGTTCGTGCCGGTGGTCGCGTCGTCGCTGTTGGTCTTCCTTCTGAAATGATGGAACTCAGCATCGTCAAAACCGTTCTAGATGGGATCCAAGTCATCGGTTCTCTTGTAGGAACTCGTAAAGACTTGGAAGAAGCCTTCCAATTCGGTGCAGAAGGTTTAGTAGTTCCAGTTGTTCAAAAACGTCCAATAGAAGATGCCGTAGCCATTTTCGACGAAATGGAAAAAGGTCAAATCCAAGGACGTATGGTACTCGATTTCACCCACTAATCTAATAAAAACCTATTTTAAAAGTTGGAATACGCTTCCAACTTTTTTATATTAAATTTTTAAATAAGGATTCAAAAAAACTTCTCTAAAACTCAATATATCAATATTTTCAGATGTAATCTTTTTAATTATTTTATGATAAATAGTTGATTTTTAGATGAAAACGGTTTATACTTAAAAAGTCTTAAAGTTTTCTTAAACGAAAACTAAAACAAAAAAGGAGGAATGACAATAATGAGTATCGGAATCATTATTGCGAGCCACGGCGAATTTGCTGCGGGTATTCATCAGTCAGGATCTATGATCTTTGGTGAACAAGAAAAGGTTCAAGTTGTAACCTTTATGCCAAATGAAGGTCCTGATGATCTATACGCTAAGTTTAATAACGCTGTTGCTGCATTTGACGCAGAAGATGAGGTTCTAGTTTTGGCTGACCTTTGGAGTGGATCTCCATTTAACCAAGCTAGCCGCGTGATGGGAGAAAATCCTGAGCGTAAGTTTGCCATCATCACAGGACTTAATTTACCGATGTTAATTCAAGCCTACACAGAGCGCCTCATGGACGCTGCTGCAGGTGTAGAAAAAGTCGCTGCGAATATTATTAAAGAAGCCAAAGATGGCATCAAAGCTCTTCCAGAAGAGCTAAACCCAGTTGAGGAAGTAGCAAGCGCTGCAGCTGCTCCAGTTGCCCAAGCTGCTATCCCAGAAGGAACTGTCATCGGAGACGGTAAACTCAAAATCAACCTTGCCCGTCTAGACACTCGTTTACTTCACGGTCAGGTTGCAACTGCTTGGACTCCAGATTCAAAAGCAGACCGTATCATCGTTGCTTCAGATAACGTAGCTAAAGACGAATTACGTAAAGAATTGATTAAACAAGCAGCTCCAGGTAAAGTGAAAGCAAACGTTGTTCCTATCCAAAAACTAATCGACGTTGCAAAAGATCCTCGCTTCGGAGAAACACATGCCCTTATCTTGTTTGAAACACCTCAAGATGCCCTTCGTGCTATCGAAGGTGGCGTGCCAATCAAAACTCTTAATGTTGGATCAATGGCTCACTCAACTGGTAAAACAATGGTTAACAACGTTTTGTCTATGGATAAAGAAGACGTTGCTACATTTGAAAAAATGCGTGACCTTGGTGTTGAATTTGATGTACGTAAAGTACCAAACGACACCAAAAAAGATTTGTTTGACTTGATCAACAAAGCAAACGTGCAATAATCGATTTTATGAAAGGATTTTAAAGATGTCTATTATTTCTATGGTTTTAGTAGTCGTTGTAGCCTTCCTAGCAGGTCTTGAAGGTATCCTCGACCAGTTCCAATTCCATCAACCAATCGTAGCTTGTACCCTTATCGGTCTTGTTACTGGTAACCTTGAAGCAGGGATTATCCTTGGTGGTTCTCTTCAAATGATCGCCCTTGGTTGGGCTAACATCGGAGCTGCCGTAGCTCCTGACGCTGCTCTTGCCTCTGTTGCTGCTGCCATTATCATGGTTCTTGGTGGCGACTTTACTAAGACAGGTATCGGTGTTGCCCAAGCGGTTGCTATCCCTCTTGCAGTTGCTGGTCTATTCTTGACTATGATTGTCCGTACACTCTCTGTCGGATTGGTTCATACTGCTGATGCTTCTGCTAAAAAAGGTGACTTCAAAGCAGTTGAACGTGCTCACTTTGTCGCACTTCTTCTTCAAGGTCTTCGTATTGCAGTCCCTGCAGCACTCCTTCTAATGGTACCAACTGAAACAGTACAAAGCATTCTAAATGCTATGCCTGATTGGCTCAAAGATGGTATGGCTATCGGTGGTGGTATGGTTGTTGCCGTTGGTTACGCTATGGTTATCAACATGATGGCAACTCGTGAAGTATGGCCATTCTTCGCTATCGGTTTCGTGCTTGCTGCCGTGTCAGATATTACTCTAATCGGATTTGGTGCTATCGGTGTTGCTATCGCTCTTATCTACCTTCACCTTTCTAAAACTGGTGGAAACGGTGGCGGTGGAGCCGCAACTTCTAACGACCCAATCGGCGATATCCTAGAAGACTACTAAGATAAGAAAGGACTGAAAACATCATGACTGAAAAACTTCAATTAACTAAATCAGATCGTAAAAAAGTTTGGTGGCGTTCAACTTTCTTACAAGGTTCTTGGAACTATGAACGTATGCAAAACTTGGGTTGGGCTTACTCATTAATTCCAGCTCTTAAAAAACTCTACACTAAAAAAGAAGATCAAATCGCTGCTCTTGAACGCCATCTTGAGTTCTTCAACACTCACCCATACGTAGCCGCTCCAATCATGGGGGTTACTCTTGCACTTGAAGAAGAACGTGCTAACGGTGTTGAAATTGATGACGCTGCTATCCAAGGGGTTAAAATCGGTATGATGGGACCTCTTGCTGGTATCGGTGACCCAGTATTCTGGTTTACAGTACGCCCAATCCTTGGATCACTCGGTGCTTCACTTGCCCTTACTGGTAATATCTTAGGTCCAATCCTCTTCTTCGTTCTTTGGAACTTGATTCGTATGTCATTCTTGTGGTATACACAAGAGATTGGATACAAGGCTGGATCAGAAATCACTAAAGATATGTCTGGCGGTATCCTCCAAGACATCACTAAAGGAGCTTCTATCCTTGGTATGTTCATTCTTGCTGTCCTTGTTCAACGTTGGGTAAATATTAAATTTGCTTTCGATGTTGCCAAAGTTCAACTAGATGAAAAGGCTTATATCCATTGGGATAAATTGCCAGAAGGATCTAAAGGTATTCAAGAAGCATTCGCACAAGTAGGACAAGGATTGTCTCAAACACCTGAAAAAGTTACTACTTTCCAACAAAACTTGGATATGTTGATCCCTGGACTATCAGGACTACTCCTTACTCTCCTTTGCATGTACTTGCTTAAGAAAAAAGTATCTCCAATCACTATTATCCTTGCACTCTTCGCAGTGGGTATTGTGGCACATGTTCTTCACATCATGTAATCAAGCAACTTAAAAGGAATCAGGTTCTAAAATCTGATTCCTTTTTTCTATACTTTTATACTCAATGAAAATCAAAGAGCAAACTAGGAAGCGAGCCGCAGGCTACTCAAAGCACTGCTTTGAGGTTGTAGATAGAACTGACGAAGTCAGCTCAAAACACTGTTTTGAGGTTGCAGATGAAACTGACGAAGTCAGTAACCATACATACGGCAAGGCGAAGCTGACGTGGTTTGAAGAGATTTTCGAAGAGTATTATTCTGCCAAGGCTCCCATTGGATCCCAAGGTGCGAGTACAATTGGTTCTGCTTCATAGGCAGCTTGTTCTTCTGCTGTCAGCAATTCCTTACGGACAACGATTTGGTATGTGTATTCGTCCATCCAAGCGTCTGAGGCAACAAAGTAACCATCGGTACCAACCTTGTCTCCCCATGAGTTTTCAACCTTCCACTTGGTTGATTTGCCATTTTCATCCAAATCAACACCTGTCAAGACCATAGCGTGGGTCATCAAGCTTTCGCTGTAGTCCAAACGTCCAGCCTTGTCTTGAGTGAGTTTAATGTCCATGCTTGATTCAAAGTCATAAACATCTGTCGCAAGGATTCCAGCTTTACGGTTGCTGAGCTGACCGACATCTGAACCAAACCAAACAGTCTCACCTGCTTGCATTTGAGCAATCGCCAATTCTTTCAAGCGCTCCATCGGTACGTTGATGTAGCGAACTGCACGGCTGCCAACCACATTTCCCAACATCTCAACTGTGTAAGATTGGCCGTAAGGCTTGTCAGCAGTTGGAGCATTGATAACAGAAACATAGTCTTCTAGAGGAAGATTGACATATTTCTTGTAAAACTCTTGTGGTGTGATGCCCTTTTCGCTTTGGTAGTTGTTATCCTTATCACGATAAGCAAAGTCAAATTTACGTGGTGGAAGTCCTAAAGACATAGCAAGAAAGTTAAAGATTTCTTGCAAAAGATCTTCTTTCTTAGCTTGAACAGTCGCTTGGTCTGCGCCAGAAGCAAGCAAGTCACGCAAGATTTGAGCATCTTGACGAAGCAATTTGTTGAGAATGGCATTTAGCTCACGACTGCTGCTAGATGAAACTGACTCTGGATAAACAGACTTAGGAACGACACCATATTTCTCAAAGAGAGAAACGACCATATCCCATTGACCGCCATCTTGTTGTGGAGTTTGGAGTAGGAATTTAACCTTACGGCTCGTCAAATCTTGGTCTGCAGTCGCAATGACTTGCTCCAAGAACCAGTTGGATTTCTCATACTTGTCCCAGAAGAAGGTGTGGGCCTGTGACAACTCAAAATTTTCCAATTTATATTGTGAAATGAGTTTGTGGCGGAAGGTGTTGAGAGCTGCAAACATCCAGCAACGACCAGATGCTTTCTGGTTAGTAACCTTGTCCTTGGTCAAATCCAATGAGAAAACAGGGGTGTTGTCTACATGGCTTTGGCGACGTTCTAGGGCTGCAAAAATTCCGTTGTGGCTGGCAGCATTTTCAATCGCTTGGTATTTTACATTTGCTTCATAATTGGCAAATAGTTTATCAGTAAATGATTCTTGAATCGCGTTCATAGATTCCTCCTTTTATTCTACAGTCTATTATAACTCTTTTCACAAAGGAAGCAACTGAAAAACATAAAAGGCAAGGACATTCTCCCTCACCTTTTTCGAAAACAAACCAAACTAAGCAATACTTGCAAGGAGAACCTCTAATTCTTCCTTGGTCAAGCGACGCCATTCTCCTCGCTGCAAGTTCTCATCCAATACTAGAGTTCCCATAGTCAAGCGTTGCAAGTCTACTACTTCCTTGCCACAGTAGCCCACCATACGCTTGACCTGATGAAACTTCCCTTCTGCAATGGTCACACGGATTTGGCTTTGATTTTTTTCTGTATCTATGGACACAAGCTCCAGTTTAGCGGGCTGACAGGTAAAATCCTTAAGAGGAATTCCCTTGGCAAATGTCTCCACATCTTCTTGGGTCATCATTCCCTTGACCTGAGCCAGATAAGTCTTGTACACATGACGCTTGGGCGAAAGAAGAGCATGAGCCAGCTGACCATCATTGGTCAAGAGTAAAAGACCATGCGTGTCAATATCCAAGCGTCCTACTGGGAAAACTTCCTTGCTCCGAGCAATATCATCTAGCAAGTCCAGAACGGTTCTATGTTTGGGATCCTCAGTCGCTGAGATAACTCCTTGGGGCTTGTTCATCATGTAGTAGACAAACTCTTCATACTCCAACACTTGCCCATCAAAGCGAATCTCATCTCTTTCTTCATCAATCTGCAATTTAGCCGACTTTTCTTTTTTACCATTTACCGTCACGCGCCCAGCCTTGAGCAAGTTTTTGACCTCTGTCCGGCTCCCCACAGCGCAGGCAACTAAAAATTTATCTAATCTCATAGAACTATTATATCACACTCAAAAGGAGGCTGGTACAATGACCAACCTCCTTTTCGTTTCATACTCTTCAAAAATCTCTTCAAACCGCGTCAACGTCGCCTTGCCGTATGTATGGTTACTGACTTCGTCAGTTCTATCTGCAACCTCAAAACAGTGTTTTGAGCTGGCTTCGTCAGTTCTATCTGCAACCTCAAAGCAGTGCTTTGAGCAACCTGCGGCTAGTTTCCTAGTTTGCTCTTTGATTTTCATTGAGTATCAGATTTAGGAAATTAACTTCCTCGTCTCCAGAAAATCGCTAAGACAATCATGGAACCTAGTACTGCCGGAATAATGGCAGTTCCTGCTATTATCGGTCCCCAAGTCCCAAAAAGCAAATGGCCTATAAAGGCACCAATCCATCCGAGAAACATTTTTCCAAAGCATCCCATTCGCTCTCCACGATTGGTTAGAGTACCTGCTAAAAATCCCACTAGGAGACCAACGAACATACTTCCTAACATATTATCTCCTTAATTTGCCCAATCTCCGTTACGGAAGAGTGGTACACGTGTCCCATCCTCACGGATACCATCGATATCCATTTGGTTAGAACCAATCATAAAGTCTACGTGAACATCTGAAAGGTTAAGTCCCGCAGCTTCAAGCTCTTCTTCACTCATCTCTGCTCCACCAACGACGCTAGTCGCATAGGCTGCACCAATAGCCAAGTGATTTGAAGCATTCTCATCGAAGAGGGTGTTGAAGAAGGTAATTCCTGACTGAGAAATTGGGCTTGGATCCGGTACCAAGGCACATTCACCCAAGGCACGCGCACCCGCATTTTCAAATACAAGATCTTTCATAACTTGATCACCCTTCTCAGCAGTGATATCTACGATTTGTCCATCCTTAAAGGTCACCTTAATACCTTCAATGATATTTCCGTTATAGCTAAGCGGTTTTGTAGAAGTGACATAACCATCTGCGCGACGGAAGTCAGGCGCTGTGAAAACTTCCTCTGTCGGCATATTTGGCAAGAATCCTTCGCCCTGTGCATTGATAGCACCAGCTGATTCCCAAACATGGTTCTTCGGCAAGCCAAGGATCAAATCGGTTCCTGGCGCTGAGTAGTGAAGGGCTGAAAATTGTTCTTTATTGAGCATATCGGCCTTACTCTTGAGAATAGCTGCATGCTCTTCCCAAGCCTTAACAGGATCTTCTTCATAGACTCGGCAAGTTTTGAAGATTTGATCCCAAAGGAGATCGACTGCTTCTTCATCGCTCGCAGCATTTGGAAAGACTTTCTTAGCCCACTCGAGTCCAGCAGCGGCTGCTACAGTCCAACTAACCTTGTTGGATTGAGTTGCGATACGCATTGGCTTCATAGCAAGTCCCATAGCTTTAGCAGAAGCTGATAGCTTGTTAGCATCCACTCCGTTCAAGGCACCTGGATCAGATGAGCGAACTCCAAGACGGCTAGCCTTGTTTTCCAAGAGATAGTTCATCTCAGCAATCTTGTATTCTGGCACATTGTCCAGACGCTCCATTGGCGCATGGAGGAATTTCTCACGGTTAATGACATCATCTGTCCATTGAACGATAACCTCATGCGCACCCAAAGCATAAGCTTCTTTGACAATTAAGTGAGCCAACTCACGTTGCTCCACATCGATAGAGAGAGCCAAAGTGTGACCAGGTTGCACGTTGATTCCGTTCGCAACCAACAATTTCGCATATTTTTCTAGATTTTCTTTAAAATTTGGTAAAACCATGTTGTTTTCTCTTTTCTATTTTTATTTTTCTTTCAAAGCAGAGAATAATCCTGCTAAAGCAATGGAACCTGACAAGAGTGCTGTTGATAGAAGAATTGTCTGATCAGCAATTTCTAATTGATATTCAAATACTTTCTCAGCCGGCTTATCTTCCGCAAAAATTCTTAGTTTCATCTTTTTTCCTCCAAGACCTTAAAACAACTCATCAAACAAACTCAACTGATTATCCTCTGGCATATTGCCCAGAATTCCCATTTCATCCATTTTTTCAACCAAGGTTGATGAGAGTCCACCACGCTTGCGTAGTTCTGTTTTAGAGAGGAATTCTCCCTCTTCACGCGCTCGCACCAACTGCTTAGCAACGTTCTCTCCCAGACCATCCATTGCTACAAATGGTGGAATCAGTGTATCTCCGTCAATGATGAATTCAGTCGAATCACTACGGTAAAGGTCTAACTTCCCAAACTTGAAACCACGTTCCCACATTTCATTAACAATCTCAAGAGTTGTATAGAGGTCAATTTCCACATTAGATGCTT
Organism: Streptococcus mitis; assembly: GCF_002096735.1. Taxonomy (GTDB): domain Bacteria; phylum Bacillota; class Bacilli; order Lactobacillales; family Streptococcaceae; genus Streptococcus; species Streptococcus mitis_CZ. The sequence goes on from NZ_NCVC01000008.1 coordinate 20,493, forward strand.
CATTGTTCTTCCGTTTTTCAGCAATTTCTTCCATTCTACGCTTGATAGCATCTAAGCCCGCACCCATGGTCTTGATATCAAAAGCCTTAGCACGGATGGAGAAGTAAGCACAGTAATAATAAATGGGATGGTGAACCTTGAAGTAGGCCACACGCAAGGCCATCATAACGTAGGCTGCCGCATGGGCTTTAGGGAACATATACTTGATTTTCCCACAAGACTCGATATACCACTCTGGCACCTTGTTGGCCTTCATGGCTTCGATATAGCCATTTCGCTCCTCTTCGGAAATCTTCAACCATAAGCCCTTACGTACCCGTTCCATGATGGTAAAGGCCATCTTAGGTTCGAGACCAGCATGCATGAGGTAAACCATGATATCGTCCCGACAACCAATAACGGTTGATAGGTCAGCAATCCCTTGCTTAATCAAATCTTGGGCATTTCCCAACCACACATCGGTACCGTGGGACAGACCTGAGAGCTGAAGCAACTCCGCAAAAGTCGTCGGATGCGTCTCATCTACCATCCCACGTACAAAGTTGGTTCCAAATTCTGGAATCCCCAGCATGCCCGTCGGTGTTCCGATTTGTTCAGGAGTCACCCCTAGCACATCAGTCCCAGAGAAGAGGGCCATCACGCCTTCGTCATCCATAGGGATTTCATTAGGATCAATCCCAGACAAATCCTGCAATTTCCGAATCATGGTCGGATCATCATGTCCCAGTACATCAAGTTTGAGGACGTTCTCATCGATATCGTGGAAGTTAAAGTGAGTCGTTTGCCATTCAGCCGTCACATCATCCGCTGGATACTGGACAGGCGTAAAATCGTAAACATCCATGTAGTTAGGAATAACAACGATTCCCCCCGGGTGTTGTCCCGTAGTTCGCTTGACACCAGCCGCACCTTGGGCGAGGCGCTCCACCTCTGCATCACGATAAAACTTCCCGTAATCTCTCTCATAGCCCTTTACAAATCCATAGGCAGTCTTAGCAGCCACCGTACCAACCGTTCCTGCACGGAAGGCATATTCTTCACCAAAGATATCACGCACATCCAAGTGGGCGCTAGGCTGGTCTTCTCCCGAGAAGTTCAAGTCAATATCAGGAACCTTGTCTCCATCAAAACCAAGGAAGGTCTCGAACGGAATATCCTGGCCATTTTTACTGAGTTTGTGACCACATTTTGGACAGTCCTTATTGGGCATATCAAAACCGGAACCATAAGAACCATCGGTGATAAACTCGCTGTACTGACACTGACCACAGACATAGTGAGGAGAGAGAGGATTAACCTCCGTAATCCCAATCATAGTCGCAACGAAACTAGAACCAACAGATCCACGAGAACCAACCAAGTAGCCCCGTTCATTAGAGCGTTGCACCAGCATCTGCGAGGCCAGATAAATCACAGCAAATCCATTCCCCAGAATAGAAGTCAATTCTTTTTCAATCCGCAAATCAACAATATCTGGCAGCGGATTTCCATAAATCTCAAAAGCTTTCTTGTAGGTTAATTCAGCGACCGTTTCTTCAGCCTTATCGATAAACGGCGTGTACAAGTCACCCTTAACCACCTCAACCGGTTCAAAAATTTCTGCCAAAGCATTGGGATTTTCAATAACCAGTTTCCGAGCTAAATCTTCTCCCAAGAAGGCAAATTCATCCAACATCTCATTGGTAGTTCTAAAATGAGCTTTTGGCAGAGGAGCTGGTTGGGCATGTTCGCCGTGACCAATGGTACGGTTAATCATCGCTCCCTGACCCAAACTACGGACGATAATTTCACGGTAAATCTCTTCTTCCGGTTCGATATAATGGACATTTCCCGTAGCCAAAACTGGCTTGCCAAGGCGGTCTCCAACCTCTATTAAACTCTTGATAATAGTCTGGAGTTCATCCATATCCTTGACCTGCTCCTTAGCAATCAATGGCGCATAGATAGCAGGTGGCATAACCTCGATAAAGTCATAATACTTGGCCACCTCAACCGCCGCATCTACACCTTGGGAAACAACCGCGTCAAAAACTTCACCTTCTGCACAGGCTGAGCCTAAAATCAAGCCCTCCCGATGGGCATCTAGAACCGTTCTCGGAATTCGTGGCACCCCTTCAAAGTATTTGGTATTGGACAAAGAAACCAACTTAAAGATATTTTTTAGACCTACCTGATTCTTGACATAAATGGTCGCATGCTTGATTCGAGCTTTTTTATAAGAATCTGGACTAACCAAATCAATATTGAGTCTAGCTAAATCCGTCACACCATGTTTTTCTGCTACCTCTTTGATAAAGATGAAAAGCAGACGACCAGTAGCTTCCGCATCGTAATTGGCCATGTGGTGATGTTCCAAAGCCACACCAAAACGCTTGGTCAAAGGCCCCAAACCATGACGTTTATACTCAGGATAGAGATTTCTAGCAAACTCGAGCGTATCAATAACTGGCTGACTAATCTTTGGCAGACCATGACGTTCATAGTTGGCATTCATAAAGCCAACGTCAAAGGTGGCATTGTGGGCGACTAGGACCGTATCCTTACAAAATTCTTGGAATTCTTGCAAAACTTGTTCCAGTGGCTTGGCATTTTTGACATGATCATCTGTAATTCCAGTCAACTCAGTAGTAAAAGCTGACAAGGGATGCCCAGGATTGATAAATTCATCAAATTCAGCAATGACATTCCCCTTGTACATCTTAGAAGCTGCAACCTGAATCAAGTCATTATAGATAGCTGAAAGTCCTGTCGTTTCCACGTCAAAGACCACGTAGGTCGCTTCTGACAAGTCCATCTCCACTTCGTTATAGACGATAGGGACACGGTCCTCCACGATATTGGCTTCCATTCCATAGATTAGCTGGATTCCCGCTTTCTTAGCAGCCTTATAGCCGTGTGGGAAGGACTGGACATTCCCATGGTCCGTGATGGCAACCGCCTTGTGTCCCCACTTAGCAGCTGTCGCAACGATTTCTTCGACCTCTGGCAGAGCATCCATAGTCGACATGTTAGTATGAGCATGAAACTCAACTCGACGCTCTCCTTCTGGCATCAAATCCTTCCGCTCATAGTGAACAACTTCCTGCACATCCTGTACGTTCATAGTCAAATCACGTGTGAAGTTATTCATCTCCACATTCCCACGAACTCGGAGCCAAGAATTTTTCTTAATTAGGTCAAACTTCTGGGCCTCTTCCTCGTTCTTAACCCACTTTTGCATAGAAAAACTTGAAGTGTAGTCAGTCATTTTAAAGTTGATCAAAACACGCCCTGTTCTGGTCACTTTTTGCTCCACATCAAAAACAACCCCTTCAAAGACCAGACGATTTTCCTCCGTCGTCACTTCGATCATAGGAGTAATCTCTGCCTTATCCAGCTTGGGTTTAGCTGCAGCTTTTTTAGCTTGAAAATCAAAGGATGGTTTCTCTTCCGCTGGAGGAGGTGCCATCTGTTCTAGTTGTTCCATAGCACGGAGCGCTTCCTCATTGGCCGCTTGAACAATCTGCTCATTTTCAGCTTGAAAGGCTTCTTCCTGCTCATGAGTCAGCATATCATTCTTCTCTACTTGACAGTTAAAAGTTGGAAATCCAAATTTTTCAAGTTGTTTCGCTAAATTAGGAAGGTGATTCTTCTTAAAGTGTTCCTTATCAATCGCCTCGGAACCTTCAATAAAGAGTTGGTTGCCCTCCGCACGAACTTGCAAATTTTGATAAAGGGACTTAAAACCTTGACTCGAACACGGACCTTCAGAAAAAGCCTCTCTATAATAGGCCTGTAAGAGCTGATTTGAAAATTCTTGAGACAGAGCCTTGATTTCGAAAACAGCTTTATTGCCTGTCTTAGAAAATTCTTCGCTCAAACCTTTCTTTAATTCTAAAAAGATTTCAATCGGTAAAATATTAGAAAATACGAAATGAAACTCCCATACCTTACTAATTTTATGAACCACAACTCGCTCAATATCGGCCTGTGCTAAAGCAGGAGCCTGTCTCATTTCAGCAGGCATCCCCAATTGATTCATCAAAATTTCAAAACTATTTGACATTCATTTTCCTCACATTATTCTCCTACTATTTTACCATATTTAGAAGTATTTTCTAAAGACAAAAGGAAGCCACTAAGTGACTTCCTTCTAGAGTGAGGACTGATTAGTCTTCACCTTTGTTTTTCTTAATGATTTCTTCTTGTACTGACTTAGGTACATCTTCGTAGTGGTCAAATACCATCATGAATGTACCACGTCCTTGAGATGCAGAACGAAGAACTGTTGCGTAACCGAACATTTCAGCAAGTGGAACGTAAGCACGAACGATTTGGCTGTTACCGTGTGCTTCCATACCATCTACACGTCCACGACGAGCAGTTACGTGACCCATAACATCACCAAGGTTTTCTTCTGGAACAGTGATTGTTACAAGCATCATTGGCTCAAGGATAGCTGGTTGTGCTGATTTAGCAGCTTCTTTAAGGGCAAGTGAAGCCGCGATCTTGAAGGCAGTTTCAGATGAGTCGACATCGTGGTATGAACCATCGTAAAGCTTAGCTTTAACGTCAACCATTGGGTAACCTGCAAGAACACCGTTAGCCATAGATTCTACCAAACCTTTTTCAACCGCTGGGATAAATTCACGAGGAACCACACCACCGACGATTGCGTTTTCGAATTCGAATCCTTTACCTTCTTCGTTTGGAGTAAATTCAATCCATACATCACCGAATTGACCTTTACCACCAGACTGACGTTTGAAGAATCCACGTGCTTGAGTAGAAGCACGGAATGTTTCACGGTAAGATACTTGAGGAGCACCTACGTTCGCTTCAACTTTGAACTCACGACGCATACGGTCAACAAGGACGTCAAGGTGAAGTTCACCCATACCAGAGATAACTGTTTCACCAGTTTCAACGTTTGTTTCAACGCGGAATGTTGGATCTTCTTCAGCCAATTTTTGAAGGGCGATACCCATCTTATCTTGGTCTGCTTTAGATTTTGGCTCAACCATCAATTGGATAACTGGTTCTGGAACGTTGATTGACTCAAGGATGATTTTAGCTTTTTCATCTGTCAATGAGTCACCAGTTGTAGTATCTTTCAAACCAACGGCAGCAGCGATATCACCTGAGTAAACAGTGTCAATTTCTTGACGGCTGTTAGCGTGCATTTGAAGGATACGTCCGATACGTTCACGTTTACCTTTAGAAGTGTTCAATACGTATGAACCTGATTGAAGAACACCTGAGTAAACACGGAAGAATGTCAAACGACCTACGAATGGGTCTGTCATGATTTTGAAGGCAAGAGCTGCAAATGGCTCTTCATCAGATGCTGGACGAGTTTCTTCTTCGTCTGTATCTGGGTTGATACCTTTGATTGCTGGGATGTCAAGTGGGCTTGGAAGGTAGTCGATAACCGCATCAAGCATCAATTGAACACCTTTGTTTTTGAAGGCAGAACCACACAATACTGGGAAGAATTCAACGTTGATAGTCGCTTTACGGATACCAGCTTTCAATTCTTCGTTAGTGATTTCTTCACCTTCGAGGTATTTCATCATCAATTCTTCGTCAGTTTCAGCAACTGCTTCGATCAATTTTTCACGGTATTCTTGAGCTTGGTCAAGGTATTCAGCTGGAATATCTTCTTCAAGGATATCTGTACCAAGGTCGTTAGTATAGATTTCAGCTTTCATCTTGATCAAGTCGATGATACCACGGAAGTCATCTTCAGAACCGATTGGCAATTGGATTGGGTGTGCATTTGCTTGAAGACGATCGTGAAGTGTGCTTACAGAGTAAAGGAAGTCAGCACCGATTTTGTCCATTTTGTTGGCAAATACGATACGTGGAACTCCGTACTCAGTTGCTTGACGCCAAACTGTTTCAGTTTGAGGCTCAACACCTGATTGTGAGTCAAGAACGGTAACCGCACCATCCAATACACGAAGAGAACGTTGTACTTCGATTGTGAAGTCCACGTGTCCTGGTGTGTCGATGATGTTTACGCGGTGGTTGTTCCATTGAGCTGTTGTCGCAGCAGATGTGATAGTGATACCACGTTCTTGCTCTTGCTCCATCCAGTCCATTTGTGACGCACCTTCGTGAGTTTCACCGATTTTGTGGATTTTACCAGTGTAGTAAAGAATACGCTCAGTAGTTGTTGTTTTACCAGCATCGACGTGAGCCATGATACCGATATTACGAGTTTTTTCAAGTGAAAATTCGCGTGCCATGAGGTTTGTTTCTCCTATTTATTTTTGATTTCTATTCTATTATAACACGATTTTAATAAAAACGGATAGGCAGGACCTACCCGTTCTCAATGTTTTCATGCTATTGTTGGTTTCAACTTACGAGATGGTAAGTTGAGTTGAACTCGGGCTAAAGTTAATTAGCCGATTTGAGCCGGAACGGGATGCTGTGTGAAAAAGATAAACTTCCTTGTATTCGTCGAATACTGCGTCAGTTTCCTATTTTCACCTTGCATCCTTACCGTTCCTAGCATCATGATTTTACCAACGGAAGTGTGCGAATGCACGGTTAGCTTCAGCCATACGGTGAGTGTCTTCACGTTTCTTAACAGCTGCACCAGTGTTGTTAGCAGCATCCAAGATTTCTTTTGCAAGACGGTCTTGCATTGTGTGTTCACCACGAAGACGAGCGATTGTTACCAACCAACGAAGTCCAAGTGTTGTACGACGTTCTGGACGAACTTCAACTGGGACTTGGTAGTTAGAACCACCAACACGACGTGCACGTACTTCAAGTACAGGCATGATGTTTTCCATAGCTGTTTCAAATACTTCAAGTGCATCGTTACCAGTAGCTTCTTTGATTTGCTCAAAAGCACCGTAAACGATTGAAGCAGCTGTACCACGTTTACCGTCAAGCATAACGCGGTTGATAAGACGAGTAACTAGTTGTGAATTGTAAAGCGGATCTGGCAATACGTCACGTTTTGGAGCTCTATTTTTACGACTCATTTCTCTTTATCCCCTTTCCTTATGCTTTTGGACGTTTAGTACCGTATTTAGAACGGCCTTGTTTACGATCGTTAACACCTGCAGTATCAAGTGCACCACGGACGATATGGTAACGTACCCCTGGAAGGTCTTTTACACGTCCACCACGAAGAAGAACCACGCTGTGCTCTTGCAAGTTGTGTCCGATACCTGGGATGTAGGCAGTAACTTCGATAAGGTTGCTCAAACGTACACGAGCGAATTTACGAAGGGCTGAGTTAGGTTTTTTAGGTGTCATTGTTCCAACACGAGTTGCAACACCACGTTTTTGTGGTGAAGAAACGTTTGTTTGAACTTTTTTATGACTGTTGTAACCAACGTTCAAAGCTGGTGATTTAGATTTTTCTACTTTTGATTTACGCGGTTTGCGAACCAATTGGTTAATTGTAGGCATCTACATTCTCCTGTGTTTTTTTATTTTTGGTGATGATACACTTGGTGACAGCTATCATCTGTGTGTACTTTTGCAACATTTGTCAGCACGTCCCTGTACACTCTTGAGAGACCAAAAGTAAAAAGTACCGTCTATTATTGTAACAAATTTTTCCCTTTCTTGTCAAGATATTTTTCTTTTTTATTGTTATTTTTAGCTCGTTTGTATTGCTCCCAAAAGAAAGAAAAGGAGGAATAAATCCCTCCTAAAGTTTGGTATTGTTCCATGCAATCCCATCAATTTTAGCACATAATGGTTTTCGAGATATGATAGTATCACAACCAACCAGATTCTTTAGCGATATTGGCTGCCTCTGTTCGATTACCTGCATCTAGTTTCGAAAGAATATTGGTGACATAGTTTCGGACTGTTCCGTTGGATAGATAAAGTTTGTCTGCAATTTCTTGGTTAGAGAAGCCCTGAGCAATTCCCTTTAAAACTGCGATTTCTTGTTCTGTTAATGGATTGGGATGCGTCATCACCACTTCCATCAATTCAGGCGAATACTCCTTGCGTCCCTCTAGGACGGTGTGCAAGGTTTGCATTAGCTCTGCAATGTTTCTTTCTTTTAATACATAAGCATCTACTCCAGCCTTGACCGCACGTTCAAAATACCCAGGACGTTTGAAGGTCGTCACCACAACCACCTTTGTTTCAAGCTTTTCTGCTCGTATCCACTCCAAAACTTCAAGACCTGTCTTAACAGGCATTTCTACGTCAAGGATGGCGATATCTACAGACTCCTTTTCTAATAGTTGGATTGCTTCTTGCCCATTCTTGGCTTGAAAGACAGACTCTACACCTGGTTGAAGCGTGAGCAACTGGCACATGGCATCTCGCAACATACTTTGATCTTCTGCAACAAGTAGTTTCATCTTAGTTTCTCTCCTTATAAGGTAGTCGAACCTGCACTTCTGTCGGTTGTTTCCAACTAATTACCTCTACTTCTCCCGAAAATGGAAGAACACGATCTCGAACTGTATGGAGGTCATCCCCCTTTATAGAAGCAAAGCCACAGCCATCATCTCTCACTGTTAGAATGAGTTCTTTCTCTGTCCGTTCTAATTTTAAGTAGACTTTAGACGCTTTAGCATGTTTGATGATATTGGTCACTAATTCAAGTAAAATCATGGAAGCCGTTGACTCCAATTCCTGAGTTAAGCTAGCTGTATCTAGTTGATTAGCTATTTCCACCTCAATTCCAGCAATTTCTAACATCTTTTTCACAGTCTCTAGTTCGGATGTCAAAGTTCTAGACTTAAGATTTTCCACAATGGTTCGCACTTCACACATTGATTCTTTGCTAATTTGCTGTATTTCTTTTAATTCCTTTTCCACCTGTGGATAAGCCTCCATCTGAAACAACTGCAAGGCTAAATCTGTCTTGACACTCAGCATAGCAAAGGTGTGTCCCAGACTATCATGCAAATCCTGACCGATACGACTACGTTCATTTTCAGCAAGCAATAGATTTATCTTGGCATTTTGCTTAGCCTGCGCTTCTTTCAAATCCTCCACAATCCGAATCCGAACCAAGCCAAAAGTCATTAAATCGACAAAAGTAAGAATTACAAATAGATAGAATAGAGACTCAACTTCGATTCTCTGAAAAATCAAAAGTTGGCCCACAACAAGGACTTGAGCAAAAAGAAAAGTCCAGACATGTAAAGACTTTAAACCACCTACGCTGAAATGATAACTTAAGAGATTGGATAGGAAAAAGAAAAACCAGATATAATTAACAGCAACAAAGGCAGTATTCCCAACTACATAAGTCAGCATGAAGCCCCAATATAGCCAAGATAGGCGCTGGCTCTTAGTTGTTAAAACACCCAAATACGCCACTACAAATAGAATATCAATCAATAAATGCCAGGCAGAAAGCCACCCAGTCACTACAGGTAGGATGGGGAAAATCATAAAAATTAAACTGACCCAAAACATATAGTGTATGCTTTTCATTCTTTCAAGCATTAAGCATTCTCCTTATGACCTTGAAGGTAAATAGTCAAACCAAACAAAACTGCTGAAAAAACAAGTAGATAAACTGTGGCTGATAGATTGATGCTACCCTCGTTTAAGAAGGTCTTGAGCAACTCCATCAACTGATAAGTTGGTAGGCACTTCCCGATTGCTTGCATCCAGTCTGGAAATAAAGAGATGGGCATCCAGAGTCCACCTAAAACAGCCAAGCCTAGATAGAGAAGATTGCCCACGACAGACATCAGCTGACTAGAAGGCAAGAGTGTCAAGGTCAATCCAAGCGCTACAAAGGCAACACTTCCTACTATCAGCAAGAACGCAGCCCCAATCCAGCTTCCTAGAGGCATATCCACACCTCTGACCAAGTGCCCAACTGAGAAAACAACCAGGATTGAGACCAAATAATCAACCATCATACTTGTTATCTTTGATAGATAATATTCTACCATATTTACAGGGGTATGGCGCAATGTTTTCTGCCAGTTGTTGATTTTATCGGTATGTAAGACAGCTGGAAATGAAAACATGGCTGTCGACATCATGGAAAAGGCTGTCATGGAGATGAGGTAGTCACGCATAAAATTAGCTGGTCCACCTGGTGTGTCCTGGTACATGCCTGAAAAGAATAAATAGAAGGCTGTCGGCATCCCTACGGATAATAGATAGTAGACTAATTGTCGTTTGGTCAATAGAAATTCTATCTTATTTAATGCTATCCATTGTTTCATCTTAGTCATCTCCCTTTTGTGTTTCTTCAAAGATTGTATCCAGTAAGCTACGATTATTGACTTCAATTTCTTGAATCCTACATCCTGCTCGGACTAATAGTTCCCAGAAAGCATCTGCTTCGCGTGTGACTACTTGTAGAGCATCCTGTTTTTGTGACCAGTTTTCAACCAAGTTTGACTTCTCAACGACTTCCTTGTAAGCTAGAGGAAGGATAAAATGCTTTTCAATCTCCTCACTACGCATAGCTAGAGGCGTCGTATCACGAATCAACTCTCCCTTATTTAAAACCAAAATCCGGTCAGCTGTATGCTCTACCTCTTCGATATAGTGAGAAGAATAGACAATGGTCACACCATTTTTCTTTAACTGATCGACAATTTCCCAAAAACGTTGACGAGTTGAGGTATCCATAGCCGATGTAGGCTCATCTAAAAAGACAAGCTTTGGTCGCCCAATTAAGGCCAAGACAAAAGAGAAAAGACGCTTTTGTCCACCTGATAATTTTTCTGCGAATTGCTCTTTTTGTTGCTGGTCAAACTGCAATAGTTGATCAATTTCCTGCTCGCTCAAGGGATTTGGATAGATACGTTGAAAGAAAACAATCAACTCTTTAACCTTTAATTTTTGAACAATTACATTTTCTTGAGGGAGATAGGATCTTGTGTAGTCTAACTTAGAGCTCGTTACCGGCAAATCTTGGATAGATACTTGCCCACTGGTGACCAGTTTATCTCCAAGCAAACAGTCCAAGAGTGTCGTCTTTCCTGCTCCGTTTGGCCCAATCATGGCAACACATTCACCTTCAGCTACCTCAAAGGAAATATCCTTCAAAATAGCCTTGCCCTTGATGTTTTTATTTAGGCTTTCTACCTTAATCATATTCATGATATTCTCCTTTCAGCCACTCCTTTCCCATAGGAAAGGCGATAAAAATCATAAATCCTAGTCCCCAGGCACCACGGATGAATTGGTGAAGGAAGGCTTGATCAAACCAACCTGTAAACATTTCTACAAACCATACCACTAGTGATAGTCCAATAAAAAGATAGAGAAACGCTTTTTTCATTTTTCAAACTCCTTTTTCACATCTGAGACTAATTTCAAACCTTCTCGGATAAGCCAGGACATCATTCCAAATCCTGCAAATAGCTCCCAAGGAAAATGATAGAAATCTTCATCCAATCCTGAGAACATGAGATAAGTCACGACTCCTGCTGCTACTAGACTCACTGCGACAATTACTTTATGTTTCATTTTTTTCTTCCTCCATTTGATACATCTAGTATAATTCTTTGAATCTACTGCCACTAGAAGCTTCTGTCATGAGGAGATATGACAAATGTCATAAAAGATTCTGTTCAAAACAAGCAAGATACACTATACAATAAAACACAAGTAGAAAAATCTAAGGCAGCTTCCTCAAAAGAAATATCAAACCCAATTCACACTATATTGAACACTAATACTTATTTAAAATCAAAAGATCGGAAATTTCCATCTCAAAAACATATATATTATAGGCAGAGCAAAAAACTCTTCAATTACTTTCTTAAAAGTTTGTAAGAATTATACAATCTGTTAAATTTTAATTTATGTACCTAAACTACAGTATTCATTGAACAAATCAGGAAACAAAAAAATATACGCGATCAAAATGAATTACTGGAATTCAAAAAAAGAGAGAAGCAAACTGATTCTCTCTTAATTTTGTACTTTCTCGAGCTTAGCTTTTCTTCAACCCACTACAGTTGGCAAAGAGCTAAATAAAAAAGATACATTTACGTATCTCTGTAATGTATCGGGAAGACAGGATTCGAACCTGCGACACCTTGGTCCCAAACCAAGTACTCTACCAAGCTGAGCTACTTCCCGAGTTAAATAGAAAAATGCACCCTAGAGGAGTCGAACCTCTAACCGCCTGATTCGTAGTCAGGTACTCTATCCAGTTGAGCTAAGGGTGCTCATTAGTTTATGCCGAGGACCGGAATCGAACCGGTACGATCGTTACCAATCGCAGGATTTTAAGTCCTGTGCGTCTGCCAGTTCCGCCACCCCGGCCTCTCTAAGCGAACGACGGGATTCGAACCCGCGACCCCCACCTTGGCAAGGTGGTGTTCTACCACTGAACTACGTTCGCACTGTTTTCTTCTATCTAAAAATGCCGGCTACATGACTTGAACACGCGACCCTCTGATTACAAATCAGATGCTCTACCAACTGAGCTAAGCCGGCTCATTTATTTTATCTTAATGCGGGTTAAGGGACTTGAACCCCCACGCCGTTAAGCGCCAGATCCTAAATCTGGTGCGTCTGCCAATTCCGCCAAACCCGCATATATGACCCGTACTGGGCTCGAACCAGTGACCCATTGATTAAAAGTCAATTGCTCTACCAACTGAGCTAACGAGTCTAAAATAACTTCCGTTATCTTAAACGGTCCCGACGGGAATCGAACCCGCGATCTTCGCCGTGACAGGGCGACGTGATAACCGCTACACTACGGGACCTATGGGAGTTAACGGGATCGAACCGCTGACCCTCTGCTTGTAAGGCAGATGCTCTCCCAGCTGAGCTAAACTCCCTAGAGCTAAGCGACTTCCATATCTCACAGGGGGCAACCCCCAACTACTTCCGGCGTTCTAGGGCTTAACTTCTGTGTTCGGCATGGGTACAGGTGTAT
>NZ_NCVC01000004.1:0-15094 GCF_002096735.1 Streptococcus mitis
ACGAATTAAGGTAAAACTAAAAGGACTTAGCCCTGTACAATACAGAACTAAATCCTTTGCTTAAATTAATTGTCTAACTTTTTGGGGTCAGTACACCTTTTACTGTGATTTTTTTATTTACGGTTTGATACGGTGTAACATACGTGGGAATGGAATAGCTTCACGGATATGTTTTGTTCCTGCTGCGAAGGTCACCATACGTTCGATACCGATACCAAATCCTCCGTGTGGTACTGTACCGTATTTACGAAGGTCAAGGTAGAATTCGTACTCTGTACGATCCATGCCAAGTTCATCCATCTTAGCAACAAGGGCATCATAGTCTTCCTCACGCATAGATCCACCGATGATTTCTCCATATCCTTCTGGTGCAAGCAAGTCTGCACAGAGCACGCGCTCTGGATTCCCAGGAACTGGTTTCATGTAGAAGGCCTTGATAGCTGCTGGGTAGTTCATGACAAATGTTGGCACACCAAAGTGGTTTGAAATCCACGTTTCGTGTGGTGAACCAAAGTCATCACCATGCTCAAGATGTTCGTAGTCAGCGTCTTCATCATTTTCATGCTCTTGCAAGAGGTCAATAGCTTGATCGTAAGTGATGCGTTTGAAGGGCTCTGCAATGTAGCGCTTCAAGAGCTCTGTATCACGTTCCAAGGTTTCCAGGGCTTGAGGAGCACGGTCAAGAACACCTTGAAGAAGAGCTTTTACATAAGCTTCTTGCAAGTCAAGTGACTCATCATGTGTCAAATAGGAGTATTCTGCATCCATCATCCAGAACTCAGTCAAGTGACGGCGTGTTTTTGATTTTTCAGCACGAAATACTGGACCAAAGTCAAAGACACGACCAAGGGCCATAGCCCCTGCTTCTAGGTAAAGCTGACCTGATTGGCTCAAGTAGGCTGGAGTCCCGAAGTAGTCAGTTTCAAAGAGTTCAGTTGAATCTTCAGCCGCGTTTCCTGAAAGGATTGGGCTATCAAACTTCATAAAGCCGTTCTTGTCAAAGAACTCATAAGTCGCATAGATGATCGCGTTACGGATTTGCATAACAGCCACTTGCTTACGAGAACGGAGCCACAAGTGACGGTTGTCCATCAAGAAGTCTGTTCCGTGTTCTTTTGGTGTAATTGGGTAGTCTTGAGATTCACCGATTACTTCGATGTCTGTAATGTCCAACTCATAGCCAAACTTAGAACGTTCGTCTTCTTTGACAATCCCTGTCACATAAACAGAAGTTTCTTGGCTCAATCGTTTGATGACATCAAACTTTTCAAGTCCTACTTCTTCACCATATTTTTCTACAAAGTTTGGTTTAAAGGCTACACCTTGGAAGAAGGCTGTTCCATCACGCAATTGCAAGAAGGCAATTTTCCCTTTTCCTGATTTGTTGGCAACCCAAGCTCCAATCGTCACTTCCTGACCAACATAGTCTTTTACATCAATAATCGTTACACGTTTTGTCATTATTTTTCCTTTTCTTTTTCTTTTTCTTTTTCTTTTATTTTTCCATAAATGCTTTCAAGCGTTTAACTGCTTCTTTAAGCGTGTCTAAGTCTGTCGCATAGCTAAGGCGCACATTTTCTGGCGCTCCAAAGCCAGCTCCTGTTATGAGTGCCAGACCAACTTCTTCAAGAATAGCCGTTGTAAATGCTGTTACATCGCTATAGCCTTTCATCTCCATTGCCTTTTTAACATTTGGGAAGAGATAGAAAGCTCCTTGTGGTTTGACAACTTCAAAACCAGGGACTTCACACAAGAGTGGATAGATGGTATTGAGACGTTCTTCAAATGCTTGACGCATAACTTCCACAGAATCTTGCGGTCCAGTTAGGGCTTCGATAGTTGCATATTGTGAAACAGCAGTTAGGTTAGAAGTTGTTTGACCTGTCAATTTGCTCATAGCAGCAATGATTTCTGGATCACCCACTGCATAACCTACCCGCCAACCTGTCATGGCATAGGCCTTAGATACACCGTTGATAACAATGGTTTGCTTGCGAATTGCTTCTGATAGACTTGAGATTGGAACAAATTCATTTCCATTATAAACAAGGCGACCGTATATATCATCAGCTAAAATCAGAATGTCATGCTCAACTGCCCAATTTCCGATAGCTAGTAATTCTTCACGAGTATAGATCATACCAGTCGGATTAGATGGTGAATTGAGAACCAAAACCTTTGTTTTATCTGTCCTAACTAGTTCTAGTTGATCCACTGTGACTTTAAAATCATTGTCTTCTTTAGCTTGAACAAAGACTGGAATCCCTTCTGCCATCTTGACCTGATCTCCATAACTAACCCAGTATGGAGTTGGAATAATAACCTCATCTAAAGGATTGATTACAGCCATAAAGAAAGTATATAGGGAGAACTTGGCACCTGTAGCAAAGGTAACCTCGTTACTTGCGACAGAATAGCCATAGTAGCGCTCGAAGTAGGTATTCACTGCAGCTTTTAATTCTGGTAGACCTGAAGCTACTGTATAGAAGGAAGCCTGTCCTTCTCGAATAGCTTTAACTGCTGCATCTTGAATATTTTCAGGAGTGTGAAAATCTGGTTGTCCCAAGGTCAAGAAAAGGACATCCTTACCTTGAGCTTTTAATTTTTTTGCTCTCGCATCACTAGCTAAAGTGACACTTTCTTCCATTTCTAAAACACGGTTGGATAGTTTCATAGGCCCTCCTTATCGACCAATGCTCCTGTTTCAAAATCTACTAGATAAAAATCAGAGCCTGACTTGACTTCCCAGATTGGCTTTTCTTGATAACGGCCAAAGGTGATCTTGTCAATCTCGCCAGCTCCTTTTTCCTTAGAAACGGCTTCTGCTTTTTCTTGTGAAACACCTTGATTTAGCTGATAAACGTAAATCTTATGGTCATCTTTTCCAATCAGGACAGCAAGTGCTTCTTGTTTTTTATTACGACCAAGAACGCTATAATAGGATTCCAAGCCATTGTATAAGTCAACCTGATCAGCCTGCTCTAATCCTGCATACTGCTGAGCTAATTTTTCTCCTTCACTTTTAGCTGTTTGATAAGGTTTCATACTCAGAAACACTAGATACAGAAAGGAAGCACTGATAACCACAAACAAAATCGTCATCCCTAGACCATACTGCCACAGTAGATTATTTTTTGCTTTATTTTGTCTTTTTTTCACTCGTCTATTTTACCATCTATTGGGCTTTATTACAAGTGAATATAAGAACAATCGCACTTTATTTCTTCCTTCAAAGCAAACCGATTTTTCTTGTTTAAAACCGAGCAAGAAAAGTAAAGACAGCTCCAAAATCGACCTATTAAAAAACTTGAGCTTTGGTACTCAAGTTTTTAGAATTTCTTTTAATTTATGGAATTAGTTTATCATCTATTCTTTTAGCCATTTTTCCTAAAAATACAGGCAGTAGAAGGCTAATCATGACTAAAAAGAATCCTAGATAAAGAAATGCTACTACAAAGCCTAAATGGTCAATCAACCACCCTGTCAGTGGGAAGAATACAATCATACTTAGGCTAAACATCATAGAGTAGACACTCAGCATGGTTGCCCTTACTTCACTTGGAAGGCGCTCTTGCAAATCATTGTCAAAAATCGGCTGAAAAAGAGCATATAGAGCATTACTAATCAAATAAATCAAAATATAGATTAGAGGTGTTCCAAAGTAGGACAGCATATAGGTGACTCCAGTCAGCAGGACGAGAAGAGGGAAAATCTTCAAGGCAGCATATTTCTTTCCAATCTTACTCGCTAGATAGACTGCAAGGATATTCAAGAGACTTCCAAGTAGCATAACTGCTGAAATTTGCCAGCTACTTAAATCCGGTAACTGATTTTGATAGTAAAAATAAAACATGCACATAAGTGTCCCAACAATCTGAGACAAAATCATCCAGTTGAAGAGCATGGGATTTCGCTCCAACTCTTCCTTAACAGTCCAAATAATCTGTTTCATGGTCACACTATCAGCTTTTTCTAGCTTGACACTAGGTTCTTTCAGCATCCAAATCAGGAAAAGAACTATGATAGAAGTGGCAATCATGATATAGTAGGTCAGGTGCAATTGACCATGGACAAAAAATCCCGCCAATACTGTCCCCAAAGACCGAGTTCCTTCTGCTACTCCTGACATAAAACTTGAAATAGATAAGTAACGCTTCTTGAGTCCAGCTTCCACGGCTGAATCATAAACCATTGCTGCGCTTGTTCCTGAATCAAAATTATAAGACAAGGCATTTATCGCCATAGCTAGTGCATAAATCCAAAAATTTCCTTGCCCAGCCAACATGAGAATAGAAGACACAATTCCTGCTATACGACTTAAATAAAGGTTGGTCTTATAGGAATAGCGGTCAGCTAACATACCAGATGGAATTTCACAGAGAAGACTGGTCGTATGAAAAATACTCTCCAGAAGTCCAATCTGCCAAAGAGACATTCCGTTTTGACTGAGAAAGAGAATCCAAAAACTGGTAATCCCTAGAAATGCAAAAAACTCAACTCCGGCCATCAGGCCAATATTTTTCCGATAATTTCTTATTAACATTTTTTCTCCTTTAACAAGTGTATTATTATTTCTTTTGTCTGTCACTTGTTAATCTTTGCCTTACATGATCTCCACTCCTTTTTAGAAGCATTCTTCAATGCCATTATTGTTCCTTTAATGATTTATGAAATGATACCGGAAAATAGCTGTTATGCGGTTTCTATTGCGAGTTTTCTTGTTTATTTTAGCACTTATGTAATTATATTACAAGAGAATATTGGAATACTCCTATAAAATCCAAAAAACAGTTCTTACTTTTCCAGTGGCAACTGACTAGAGTTTCAGCAATTTTATAATTTTCAAATAAACTCTGAGCAAATTTCTTGCAAGTCCTTTTGTTTTGTTGTAATATATTTTATAACAACGAGGTAATTCTCGAAATTTTAAGAAAAAGGAGACATATCATGTCTAAAAAAGTATTATTTATCGTCGGATCACTACGCCAAGGTTCTTTCAACCACCAAATGGCTCTCGAAGCTGAAAAAGCACTTGCTGGTAAAGCAGAAGTTAGCTATCTTGATTATTCAGCCCTTCCTCTTTTCAGCCAAGATTTGGAAGTTCCAACTCATCCAGCTGTAGCTGCTGCTCGTGAAGAGGTTCTCGCTGCGGATGCTATCTGGATTTTCTCTCCAGTCTACAATTTCTCTATCCCTGGAACAGTGAAAAACTTGCTTGATTGGCTATCTCGTGCCCTTGACTTATCTGATACACGTGGCGCTTCTGCTCTTCAAGACAAGTTTGTCACAGTATCATCTGTAGCCAATGCAGGTCACGATCAACTTTTCTCTATCTACAAGGACCTCTTGCCATTTATCCGTACACAAGTCGTTGGTGATTTCACTGCTGCACGTGTCAACGACTCTGCCTGGGCAGACGGAAAATTGGTTCTCGAAGAAACAGTCCTAAACTCAATTGAAAAACAAGCTCAAGACTTGCTCGCAGCAGTTCAGTAAAAAATAAAGAATTTTTAAAAGTCTAAATCAATGATCGCCACCTAATAGGGTGGCATTTTTAGACTCAATCAAGATTTTCAGACAAACATCAGACATCCAAAAAAACCTTGAGCGTTACCACTCAAGGTTTTTAGCAGTCTTTTCCATCATAGGAAAATCATTCTAAGAATATTCTTTCATTCGAGATCTATCACTTATCATCTTCTTTCGAGAAATTAGTGACTGCTTTTGGCTGATTAATCTTCCTTTCTTCGTCCTACATATAGGCTCAATAGAATACCGCTACCTAGAAGAACAGAGATATAATCAGATTGGCTTCCAGTTTCAGGTAATTTGTCACCATGGTTTTCTTTAACTGTAGTTGGAACTACTGGGTTAGCATTTACTGGAGTTGCTGGTTGAGCCGGTGTTGGTACTACTGGTTGTTCTGGAACCGCTGGTACTGGTTTAACCGGTACTTCTGGTGTTGGAACAACTGGAGTTGGTTGTACTGGCACTTCTGGTGTCGGTACATTTGGTGTTGGTTGCGCTGGCACAGGTTTAACCGGTACACTTGGTGTTGGTTGTGCTGGTACTGTTGGCATATCTAATTCTGGTACTTCAGTAACTTCAGGCATACCTGGTACTCCACCGTTAAATTCTGGCAATTCATGAACTTCTGGCATTCCTGGCACACCACCGTTGAATTCTGGCAATTCATGAACTGGTGGTTCTGGCATTGCAAACGTTGGTCCTTCTGGCACATTACGTGTTGGAGGAACTGGTTTGTCATTTGATGGTGTTACTGGTTTGTCTTGGCATCCACATTTTCCGTCTTTGCCGTCTCGACCATCACGTCCATCTCTACCATCTTTGCCATCTTTAATAACTGTTTTTGTCACAGTTCCATCAGAATTGATGATTGTGATTGTATGACTACCATCACCATTATCTTCAACAGAAACTTTTGGTGATTTACCATCTTTACCGTCTTTAATCACCATTTCTGTCTTACTTCCATCCGGATTAGTGATTGTTACAACGTGAGTTCCATCGTTATTATTTTTAACAGTTACACTTGGTGAAACGCCATCTTTACCGTCTTTACCATCTTTGATAATAGATTTGTATTCACGACCATCAGAATCTACGATTGTTAATGTATGAGTTCCGTCTCCGTTATCAACGATGTTAGCTTTTGGTGATTTACCATCAAAGATTGTAGTTGTAGTTTCTTTACCATCAGCACCTGTCACTTTAATAGTGTGTGAACCATTGTTGTTATCAATCACTTCAAGTTTTGGTTCTTTACCATCACGAACTGTAGTTGTTGTAGTTGTACCGTCTGAGTTCACAACTGTGATAGTGTGAGTTCCATCTCCGTTATCCACAACCTTAGCAGTTGGTGATTTACCGTCACGAACTGTGGTTTCAGAAACAGTACCATTACCGTTTTCTACACGAATTGTGTAAGTACCATCATGGTTGTCAGTAACAGTTGCTACTGGTGATTTACCATCTTTAATGATTGTTTCAGTAGTTGTGCCGTCACCATTTAGAACTGAGATTTTGTGAGTTCCATTTTGTTCATCAGTTATAGTAACTTTTGGTGATTTACCATCACGAACTGTGGTTTCAGTTGTCACACCTTCTGGATTTGTAATAACGATTGTATGACTTCCGTCTCCATTATCACGAACAGATGCGGTTGGTGTACGTCCGTCAACACCGTCACGTCCATTCTTAACGACAAACTCATTCTTAGTTCCATCTGGATTTGTAATTGTTACTGTATGGCTTCCATCTGGATTTTCAGTAGTTGTTGCTGTTGCAGCTTTACCATCTTTACCATCTTTGATGATAGCATTCGTAACATTACCGTCTCCATCCGTAACTTTAACAGTATGAGTTCCATCATTGTTATCCGTTACTTCAACTTTTGGAGTCTTACCGTCTTTACCGTTTTTAACAACTGTTTCTTTAGTTGATCCATCTGGATTTGTTACAGTAATTGTATGACTTCCATCTGGATTTTCTGTTGTAGTGATATTGGCAGTTTTACCGTCTTTACCATCTTTAACTTTAGTTGTTGATTCAGAACCATCAGGGTTTCTAACAGTAATAGAGTGTGTTCCATCTCCATTGTCCGTTACATTTACAACTGGTGATTTACCGTCTGCTCCATTAGCTCCGTTTTCACCTTTTTCACCTTTTTCACCTTTGTCGCCTTTTTCACCGGCTACTCCTTGAGGTCCACGGATATTACCAATCTTGTTCCAAGAACCATTTTCTTTCTTGTAAACATCACCTGTGTTAGCATCGATGTAAGTATCACCGTCTTTACCATCATTAGCAGTTGGGGCAGTAACTCCACTTAATAATTCAGCTCCTCTTATAGCATCTTTACCATCATTACCATTCTCTCCTTTTGGAGCAGGAGGAATAACAGTACTTGATATCAACTCATCACCTTCATCAAATACACCATTATTATTATTATCATAATATGCTTTTATTTCGGTTCCCGCATATTCACCTGATGGTTTAGGTTGAGTTGATGTTGGTTGTGATGCTGTTGAGCCTGTAGCTGATGGTTGTGAACCTGTTGAACCTGTAGTAGTTGGTTGTGGTGTTTCTGATGAATCAGTTGCACTTCTATTTTCATCTGGTAATGATCTTCTATTTCTTGCACTTCTAGATGTTGAAGGTTGTGAATTTCCAACTAATCCAGCACCTCTTCTAACTGCTTCTACTAACTCTTTTAAATTAATAGTTGGTGTACGACCATCTTTACCATTCTTACCATCTTTTACTGTAAAGGTTACTGGATCTTTTCCTGGTGTTGTGATAGTTACAAGAGTACTTTGGCCATCTTGTCCACGTTGAGTAGTGATTGTAGGAGTTTGTCCATCCTGACCGGTTGCACCAGTTTCTCCCTTAGCACCATCTTGAACAAAGACTGTAGTTGGTTGTGAACCATCATGGTTATCAACAGTGATTTCTACACCTTTATGACCTTCTTCATCCTTACGAACAGCTGTTACTGTTGGAGAGACTCCGTCCACTCCGTCTTTAATAACTGCTAGAGGTTTTTCTGGGTTCAATGGTTGACCTGGATGTGCTGGATCTTCTTGGTAAACTTTAGTTTCTTTACCATCTTTGACAGTAAGCAATGATTTACCATCACGTCCGTCCGCACCTTTAGCACCATCTTTAATCATTTCAGAACCTAGAAGTTCATCAGTTCCTGGTGTGTATTTACCATCATTGTTTTCATCAGTATAGAATGTCACAATTGTATGAGATGGATTTCCGTTTTGTCCTTCGACACGAAGCAAATCAACTTTTGGAGTTTTACCGTTTAGACCATTTTCTCCGTCCTTAACATTTACTGTAACTGGATCTTTACCTGGAACAGTGAATGTAATGTCGGTACTATGACCATCTTTACCTGGAGTTACCGTTACTTCTGGAGTCTTACCATCTTCTCCACGTTCACCTTTGTCCCCTTTAGGTCCTTTGATGTTGCCTTCTTTATCCCAGTTGCCGTTATTCTTAACGAATACATCGCCTGTTTCTGTATTGACGTATTTATCGCCGTCTTTACCTTGATTTGCTTCTGGGTTAACTTTGCCGTTCAAGACGTCTTTTCCGTCGCGTCCATCTCGTCCGTCACGACCTGCTGCGCCATCACGTCCGTCGCGTCCTGGTAAACCTTGTGCTCCGTCTTGACCATCACGACCTTGAAGACCTTGTTCACCTTTGTCCCCTTTAGGTCCTTTGATGTTGCCTTCTTTATCCCAGTTGCCGTTATTCTTAACGAAGACGTCGCCGGTTTCTGTATTAACGTATTTATCGCCGTCTTTACCTTGATTTGCTTCTGGGTTAACTTTGCCGTTCAAGACGTCTTTTCCGTCGCGTCCATCTCGTCCGTCACGACCTGCTGCGCCATCACGTCCGTCGCGTCCTGGTAAACCTTGTGCTCCGTCTTGACCATCACGACCTTGAAGACCTTGTTCACCTTTGTCCCCTTTAGGGCCTTTGATGTTGCCTTCTTTATCCCAGTTGCCGTTATTCTTAACGAAGACGTCGCCGGTTTCTGTATTAACGTATTTATCGCCGTCTTTACCTTGATTTGCTTCTGGGTTAACTTTGCCGTTCAAGACGTCTTTACCGTCGCGTCCATCTCGTCCGTCACGACCTGCTGCGCCATCACGGCCATCGCGTCCTGGTAAACCTTGTGCTCCGTCTTGACCACGCTCACCTTGAAGACCTTGAGCACCTTTGTCCCCTTTAGGTCCTTTGATGTTGCCTTCTTTATCCCAGTTGCCGTTATTCTTAACGAAGACGTCGCCTGTTTCTGTATTGACGTACTTATCGCCGTCTTTACCTTGGCTTGCTTCTGGGTTAACTTTGCCGTTCAAGACGTCTTTACCGTCGCGGCCATCACGTCCGTCACGACCTGCTGCGCCATCACGGCCATCGCGTCCTGGTAAACCTTGTGCTCCGTCTTGACCACGCTCACCTTGAAGACCTTGAGCACCTTTGTCCCCTTTAGGTCCTTGTAGCCCTTGTGGTCCTGCAACTCCATCTTCACCTTTTAGACCTTGAGGTCCACGAATGTTACCAATCTTATCCCAAGTTCCGTTTTCTTTCTTATAAACATCACCTGTAGTTGCATCGATATAAGTGTCGCCATCTTTACCATCATCTGCTGTTGGTGCTTTAGGCCCACTTAATAATTCAGCACCATTACGTCCGTCACGTCCATCTTGACCATTAATTCCATCTGTTACAGGTGGAATATCAGCTTCATCAATTAATTCATCTACATCTGGATCGTATACACCATTATGGTTATTATCAAAGTACGATGTTATACGTAGCCCATTTTTACCATTTATTTTTGGTTTTGGTTTTGCAGCAGTTGCATCATCAGATAATGCTCTTCTTACTCTTCCGCTTCTTTGATTGTTTAATCTTGCTGCTGCTTCAGCTAAGGCATTTAAGTCGATGGTTGGTGTACGTCCATCTTTACCATCTTTAATGTTAGCTACAACAGGCTCTTCTCCAGGAATTGTAAATGTAATGTCAGTACTATGACCATCTTTACCACGAGCTGTAGTAATTACTGGCGTTTTACCATCACGTCCTGCTGCCCCTGTTTCACCACGTTCGCCTCGATCACCTTTAGCACCTTGTGCCCCAGTTAATCCACGTTCACCTTGGTCTCCTTTTTCACCTTTGGCACCATCTGCAATGACAACTTCTTTTAGTTTTGTATCTCCTGCATCAAATTCGTTGTTGTCATTTTGATCATAATAGAAGATAACAGTTGTTGTTTTATCAGCTTCATTTCGTTGAGTCGCAACTAATGGGCTTGCTCCATCGAAACCATCTCTTACAACAGTATTTGTAACATTACCTCTACCGTCGTTAATAGTGATAGTGTGAGTACCGTCTTCTTTATTATCTTTAACGGTTACGGTTGGAGTTACACCGTCACGACCTGCCTGACCTCGGTCTCCTTTTTCACCTTTAGCTCCAGTGAGACCGCGTTCGCCTTGGTCTCCTTTTTCACCTTTAGCTCCAGTGAGTCCACGTTCGCCTTGATCCCCTTTTTCACCTTTAGCTCCAGTGAGACCGCGTTCGCCTTGGTCTCCTTTTTCACCTTTAGCTCCAGTGAGACCGCGTTCGCCTTGATCCCCTTTTTCACCTTTAGCTCCAGTGAGTCCACGTTCGCCTCGGTCTCCTTTTTCACCTTTGGCACCTTGGGCTCCAGTCAGACCGCGTTCACCTCGATCTCCTTTTTCACCTTTAGCTCCAGTGAGTCCACGTTCGCCTCGGTCTCCTTTTTCACCTTTGGCACCTTGGGCTCCAGTTAGACCGCGTTCGCCTTGGTCTCCTTTTTCACCTTTAGCACCTTGGGCTCCAGTTAGACCGCGTTCACCTTGGTCTCCTTTTTCACCTTTAGCTCCAGTTAGACCGCGTTCGCCTTGGTCTCCTTTTTCACCTTTGGCTCCATCTTTAATAGCAATTTTTTGAACAAGTTCGTCTACACCTTCAGTATAAACACCGTTGCCATCGTTATCAAGATAGAAAGTGAGGTTATTTGTATCACCGACTTTATTTTGATCAACACGTGGTTTTACTGTATCGATTAGCTCTTTAGCCACACCAATTTGCATAATACGTGGCTTAGCTTCTTTAGTAACACTATTACTAATTGGCAATCCTAAAATTGTTTCGCTACCAAATCGATGAACTTTATAGGTAATTTGACGTTGGCCTTTTTCACCTTCTCGAACTAATCTAGTTTGACCTTCTGGTAACTTACTAGTTGGAAGATAGACAGTTTGGAAGTCAATGTCTTCTGAAACAGTCTTATTATTAGTACCACCATAAGGGTTTGCATCCAAGTATAGTGGATTTGCTCTATGATAATAGTTGGAGTTGCTGTATGGGTCATTGCTAGTAGCGGCACCGCCACCACCTTGGTCCACGTTAAAAGTAACAGGTTTCAAACGAACAGACAAGTCACCATTTGGATTATTGATTGGCAAACTAAATCTGATTGTTTGTTCCGTATTTGTTGAAGTAGCAGAGGTCATACTGTATCCTGAGTGAGATACGTAGTTGGCACCTTGGCTAATAGGTTTTGATTGATCTCTTAACCTTGGAGTTGTGATTGTCGCATTGGAAGGATTTCCAAATCCATCCCCTTTATCCAAGATAAAGTTATTATTAACAAATTCGCCCGGACCAGAATATTTGATTGTGAAATTCAATTTATTACCTTGACGTACTGTTGTTACATCGTAATGAATTGAATTACCACCACGTGAGTTCCCGTAGCCACGGAAACTATAACTACGACCACCTTGACTAATATCTGCAAATGCAACTGTATTTCCAGAACCTGAGACAATTGGGTTGGCTGGATTGCTAGCCGCTCTAAAACCACTATGCCCTTTATCCAAGTCTTCCTTACGGATAGCTGGATTTTGGCGAGCATCAGAAAGGCTCAAACCTGGTTTCAAGATTTCATTAGTAGATTCTGGAGCTGAAGTTGTTTCTACTTTAGCAGCTGTGCTAGTCGGCAAAACAGCTCTGTCAACAGCTGAACGATCAGTCGTTGTTGCAGCCGGTTTAGCTTCTTCTTTGGCTTCTGCTGTGTCAGCTTTCTTCACTACAGGAGTTTCTGATACAGTTCCTTTATCAGAGTTAGAACGAAGTTCTAGACCAATAATAGCTGATTGGATAGATGACTCTGCTGCTGATACTTCAGCTTCAGTCGCATCTGCTTTCCCAAGCAAACCTTGACCAGTTTGGATACTTGCTTGCAAGTTAGCAGCACTTGCTTCTGTATATAACTTGCTTTCTAATTTTTTAGCACGCGAAAGAGCCGTTAACAATTTTGACTTGTCAACAGCATCTTGATGCGTTACTTCTTCTTTTTTGTCTTTTGCTTCTTCAACTTTTTCTGCTGTTTTAGTAGCTTCTTCAGTTTTAACTGGAGTCGTTTCTACTGGATTAGCTACAGTTGGAGCTGCATAAGTTGTTTCTTTTTTAGGTGTTGATACTTCTGCTGGTTTAGTAGCTTCTTCTACCTTATCAACAGAAACACTATTAGTTGCTTCAGGATGTTGTTCCTCCGCTTGTACTGATTGCGCATTGGCAGCAGTTCCCAAGACTAAGGCTGTCCCGAGCAAGACACTAGCCGCACCAAAGTGATACTTACGAATAGAGTATCGTTGTTGCATGCTATACCAGTCAAATGATTTCTTATGTGAATGTTTCATTTCAAACTCCTAGATAGTATTTTATAGTTTACAATTTACAACTATTTGAGCCATTAATCAATATTATCTATGAAATTAATATATCTGATTTTTGTACCATGGAGCCATATTTTTTTTTTTTTTTTTTGAATTTAATGTACATATTTTTAATTCTTGTTTTTTTGTACAACAGAATCATAATTATGATACAATATAATTTAGGAGGAAAATACCTATATGCGTAACCTTTTATCTACGAAAGATCAGCGACAATTACGTTTAATGGAAACCCTAATCCAACATCGTGATTGGATGAAATTACATGAACTTGCCGACGAATTAGGATGTACTGAACGAATCTTAAAAAGTGATTTAAATGAATTGCGTGCTGCCTTTCCAACTATCGATATCCAGTCTTCTGTTAACGGAATTATGATAGATTTAGAAGTTAATACTAGCGTTGAAGATGTTTATCAATATTTTCTTGCTCATTCTCAATCTTTTCGATTACTAGAGTATCTGTTTTTTAATGAGGGCCTACCTATTTATCGAACAATAGAAAATCTTCACTCTAGTAATGCCAACCTCTATCGATTGGGCAGAAATATTACAAAAACTCTGTCAACTCAATTCCAAATTGAACTATCATTTACTCCATCCGAAATACGTGGGAATGAAATCGATATTCGCTATTTTTTTGCCCAATATTTTTCTGAGCGCTATTATTTCCTAGACTGGCCTTTTCCTGACCTTCCTGAAGAGGATTTAACAGAGTTTGCTGATTTCTTCTATAAAATCACGAATTACCCGATGCGATTTTCAATTTATAGAATGTATAAATTGATGATAGCTATCAGTATTTACCGCATCAAAAGTGGTCATTTCGTCGACTTACCCAATCATTTTAACGATGAATACTACCCTCTTTTGATGAGTATTCCAAACTTTGAGGAGATACTTGTCCATTTTTCTGAAAAACTGGGACTGGAAATCACTCCAGATATCATCGCACAAATTTTTATTTCCTTTATTCAAAACAATCTTTTCTTAGATCCTCAAGAGTTCTTTAATTCATTAGAAGAAAACAGTGAAGCTAGATACTCATACCAATTACTTAGTCAAATATTAGAACGCCTATCAAAACAATATAAGATTACTTTTACCAACCACGATGAGCTTATTTGGTATTTGCACAACACTGCTTTCTTTGAAAGACAGGAAATCTTTTCTACCCCAATCTTATTTGAACAAAAAGCATTGACGATTAAAAAATTTGAAGTTTACTTCCCAGACTTTATGGGGAGTGCACGTCAAGAACTAGCCCAATACCGTCAGGCGATTGGACAGCATGACCATCCTGAACAGTTGGAACACTTGATGTACACCATCTTAACCCATGCTGAAAACCTCTCTACTCAGTTGTTAGAAAATCGACCACCTATCAAGGTTTTGATTATCAGTAACTTTGACCACGCCCTATCACTTACTTTAAAGGATATGCTTACATACTATTGTAACAATCGATTCACCTTTGATACTTGGGATGAATTAGAAACAAGCCCTGAGATTTTAAATCAGACAGGTTATGATATCATCGTGTCTAATTTCTATATTCCAGGAATTACCAAGAAGTTTATTTGTCAAAATCATCTGTCAATAATGGATTTGGTTAATCATCTTAATACTTTATCAAATGAGATTCATATATCCAATACTTTATAAGATAGAAAAAAGTCAGCATAATTTGTACTGACCCCAAAAAGTTAGACAATTAATTTAAGCAAAGGATTTAGTTCTGTATTGTACAGGGCTAAGTCCTTTTAGTTTTACCTTAATTC
>NZ_NCVC01000005.1:0-10782 GCF_002096735.1 Streptococcus mitis
ATACACCTGTACCCATGCCGAACACAGAAGTTAAGCCCTAGAACGCCGGAAGTAGTTGGGGGTTGCCCCCTGTGAGATATGGAAGTCGCTTAGCTTTAATCCGCCATAGCTCAGTTGGTAGTAGCGCATGACTGTTAATCATGATGTCGTAGGTTCGAGTCCTACTGGCGGAGTAGTTAAGAAAAAGAGGTTTAGGCCTCTTTTTTTATATAATTAATAATCTATTTTGAGTTATTTGGTGTGAGATATTTTTTGCTGAGTAAAGTTTCATAGCCCTCCGTTTTCGAGCAAGGAGATCTTTTTAGTACTTTAATCGAGGGTAGCGAAGAGGCTAAACGTGACGGACTGTAAATACGCTCCTTCGAGGGTTCGCATCCTTCCGCTTCCATTATCTTAATTTTTGAAATTTAGGTAGTAGATTTCTTCCTATTCTGTCAACTTTTCCTATTTATTATCTTTTTGAGGTTAGTATTTGAGCAATTCAGGATTTAATAATAACTGTTTATAATTTTTTGTTAGAATAAGCTTATAAAAAGTAAAGGAGTGTATGCTTATGTTACAAAAAATTTATGAGCAGATGATGGATTTTTATAGAAACATTGAAGAAGAGTATGCTACTTTCTTTGATAATAGTTGGGAATGGGAACATTTTCATTTTAAATTTTTGATTTATTATTTAGTTCAATATGATATCTGTCGTCGTAGGGATTTTATTGTTTACCATTATCGTGTTGCTTATCGTTTGTATCTTGAAAAGATGATAATGAAACAAGGTTTTATTGCTTGTTGAGACAGCATGAGTTAATTTCCGAACAAATTTAACTTTTTGTGGGGAAATAATGATAAATAGCCGGAATTTTTTCTAAATCATTTTTTAATAGTTGGAAATAGCAAATCTTTCTATTGTTTCTTCTTGATAAAAAGGCGATTTTTTCTTATAATAAATTGTAAGATATAATTGCGGGTGAGATTCCTGCCATGTATGTGAGAAAGGAAGAGCCTGAGGGCTCAGACAAGATTATGACTTCAGTTGTTGTTGTAGGTACCCAGTGGGGTGATGAAGGTAAAGGGAAGATTACAGATTTCCTTTCAGCGAATGCAGAAGTGATTGCACGTTACCAAGGTGGTGATAATGCAGGTCACACGATTGTGATTGATGGTAAGAAATTTAAGTTGCACTTGATTCCATCTGGGATTTTCTTCCCTGAAAAAATTTCTGTTATTGGTAACGGAATGGTTGTAAATCCTAAATCTCTTGTAAAAGAGTTGAGCTATCTTCATGAGGAGGGTGTGACAACTGATAACTTGCGTATTTCTGATCGTGCGCATGTTATTTTGCCTTATCATATCGAGTTGGATCGCTTGCAAGAAGAAGCTAAGGGCGACAATAAGATTGGTACTACAATTAAGGGAATTGGTCCAGCTTATATGGACAAGGCTGCTCGTGTTGGGATTCGTATCGCCGATCTTTTGGATAAAGATATTTTCCGTGAGCGTTTAGAACGTAACCTTGCTGAAAAGAATCGTCTTTTTGAAAAATTGTATGACAGTAAAGCAATTGCTTTCGATGATATTTTTGAAGAATATTACGAATATGGTCAACAAATCAAGAAATATGTGACAGACACATCTGTTATTTTGAATGATGCGCTTGATAACGGTAAACGTGTGCTTTTTGAAGGTGCACAAGGTGTTATGCTAGATATCGACCAAGGTACGTATCCATTTGTTACGTCATCAAACCCTGTAGCTGGTGGTGTTACGATTGGTTCTGGTGTTGGTCCGAGTAAGATTGACAAGGTTGTTGGTGTATGTAAAGCCTATACGAGTCGTGTTGGAGACGGTCCTTTCCCAACTGAGTTGTTTGATGAAGTGGGAGAACGTATCCGTGAAGTCGGTCATGAATATGGTACAACAACTGGTCGTCCACGTCGTGTGGGATGGTTTGATTCAGTTGTGATGCGCCATAGCCGTCGCGTTTCTGGTATTACTAACCTTTCATTGAACTCTATCGATGTTTTGAGTGGTTTAGATACAGTGAAAATCTGTGTGGCCTATGATCTTGATGGCCAACGTATTGATTACTATCCAGCTAGTCTTGAGCAATTGAAACGTTGCAAGCCTATCTATGAAGAGTTGCCAGGTTGGTCAGAAGATATTACCGGAGTTCGTAATTTGGAAGATCTTCCTGAGAATGCGCGTAACTATGTTCGTCGTGTGAGTGAATTGGTTGGCGTTCGTATTTCTACTTTCTCAGTAGGTCCTGGTCGTGAACAAACAAATATTTTAGAAAGTGTTTGGTCGTAAGAGATTTTTAAGATTTGTTTAAGATAGGTCGGGTATACTATAGACAGTTACAAGAAGACCTCCTAACTTGTTGTAACAAATATCCTAAACTTTTCTTTTTCATAATAATCTCCCTATAGAGTCACCGCATTCGGTGGCTTTTTTTGTGTTGGGATTCATGATATAATAATAAAATCGACAAGTAGGAAAAGGGAAAAGAGATGGATTATACGCTTGAAGAAAAAGAAGTCTTTATGAGGGAGGCTTTGAGAGAAGCTGAGATTGCCTTGGAACATGATGAAATTCCAATTGGTTGTGTGATTGTCAAAGATAGGGAAATCATTGGTCGTGGGCATAATGCACGTGAGGAATTGCAGCGAGCGGTTATGCATGCGGAGATTATGGCTATAGAGAATGCGAACTTGAGTGAGGAGAGTTGGCGCTTGCTGGATTGCACGCTTTTTGTGACCATTGAGCCTTGTGTCATGTGTAGTGGGGCGATTGGGCTTGCCCGTATTCCAAACGTGGTCTATGGGGCTAAAAACCAGAAATTTGGCGCTGCTGGGAGTTTGTACGATATTTTGACAGATGAGCGTCTCAACCATCGTGTAGAGGTTGAAACGGGAATTTTGGAAGATGAATGCGCAGCTATTATGCAGGACTTTTTTAGAAATAGACGGAAAAAATAATTTTTCTTTTAAAATGAATAGGAATGTGATATAATAAATAGTGGAGCAACAGTTCTGCGTGAAGCGGGTCAGGGGAGGAATCCAGCAGCCCTAAGCGATTTGAATTGTGTGCTCTTTTTTTCGTGCTTTTTCCGAATAAATAAGATAGAATAATCTAGAATAAATGATAATAGAAAAGAGAAAATTATGAAAATTCGTGGTTTTGAATTGGTTTCGAGTTTTACAGATGAAAATTTATTACCCAAGCGTGAGACAGCGCATGCGGCTGGTTACGACTTAAAGGTTGCTGTGCGCACAGTTATTGCTCCAGGAGAGATTGTCTTGGTTCCGACAGGGGTTAAGGCTTATATGCAGCCGACTGAGGTTCTATATCTCTATGATCGCTCTTCAAATCCTCGTAAGAAGGGCTTGGTCTTGATTAACTCGGTTGGGGTCATTGATGGGGATTATTATGGAAATCCTGGGAATGAAGGGCATATTTTTGCTCAGATGAAGAATATCACAGACCAAGAGGTTGTTCTTGAAGTTGGAGAACGTGTTGTCCAGGCTGTCTTTGCTCCTTTCTTAATTGCAGATGGAGATGCGGCTGATGGCGTTCGAACAGGTGGATTTGGATCGACTGGGCACTAGGATGAAAATTATCTTTGTACGTCATGGAAAGCCAGATTATAGTATGCTTGATAAACTTGAAAATCCGCGACTCTATAGTGGTTTTGGTCGTGATTTAGCACCATTGACAGGAAAAGGTCGAAGTCTGGCAAAAGAAGTTGCTAAAACTGCATGTTTTGGAAAGGCAGAGATTATTATTTCATCGTCTGTGACGAGGGCTTTAGAAACAGCCCATTATATAGCGGTTGAAACAGGATTGGACTTATTTGTGGAGCCGTTTTTTCATGAGTGGCGTCCAGACTTAGATAGTACTAACTCTGATTTAACTAGTGTATTGGTAGCTCATGAATATTATCTAAAACATCAAGGAGGTTTACCTGAAGATTC
Source organism: Streptococcus mitis (assembly GCF_002096735.1). Classification (GTDB taxonomy): domain Bacteria; phylum Bacillota; class Bacilli; order Lactobacillales; family Streptococcaceae; genus Streptococcus; species Streptococcus mitis_CZ. The sequence continues at coordinate 3,972 of NZ_NCVC01000005.1, forward strand.
TCCTTATCGCTATGAAACTGCTCTGGAGATGCGTCATCGTTTTTTAAGAACTTTGGAAAAATATAAAAATTATAAAACTATTATCATTGTAACTCACGGAATGCTCATGCGTCAGTTTGTGCCAAATGAGAAGATTGATTTTTGCCAAGTGATTGAGTGTGAGTTAGAGATATAGAAAGAGGTTTATCATCGCAAAGAAAAAAGCGACATTTGTATGTCAAAATTGTGGGTATAATTCCCCTAAATATCTGGGACGATGTCCTAACTGTGGGTCTTGGTCTTCCTTTGTAGAAGAGGTTGAGGTTGCCGAGGTCAAAAATGCGCGTGTGTCTTTAACAGGTGAGAAAACCAAGCCCATGAAACTGGCTGAAGTGACCTCCATCAATGTCAATCGAACCAAGACAGAGATGGAGGAATTCAACCGTGTACTTGGAGGCGGAGTGGTACCAGGAAGTCTCGTCCTCATAGGTGGGGATCCTGGAATTGGGAAATCAACCCTTCTCCTACAAGTCTCAACCCAGTTGTCTCAAGTGGGGACTGTTCTCTACGTCAGTGGGGAGGAGTCTGCCCAGCAGATTAAGCTACGAGCAGAGCGCTTGGGTGATATTGATAGCGAGTTTTATCTTTATGCAGAGACCAATATGCAGAGTGTTCGAGCTGAGGTGGAGCGCATCCAGCCAGACTTCCTCATTATTGACTCAATTCAAACCATTATGTCTCCTGAGATTTCAGGGGTGCAGGGATCTGTTTCTCAAGTGCGTGAGGTGACGGCTGAGCTTATGCAACTGGCCAAGACCAATAACATTGCCATCTTTATCGTAGGTCATGTGACCAAGGAAGGAACCTTGGCTGGTCCTCGTATGCTAGAGCATATGGTGGATACGGTGCTTTACTTTGAAGGGGAGCGCCACCATACCTTCCGTATTTTAAGAGCGGTCAAAAACCGTTTTGGTTCCACTAATGAGATTGGGATTTTTGAGATGCAGTCGGGCGGATTGGTTGAGGTACTCAATCCGAGTCAAGTTTTCCTAGAAGAGCGTTTGGATGGGGCGACTGGTTCGTCAATCGTTGTGACCATGGAAGGGACGCGTCCGATTTTGGCGGAGGTTCAAGCTTTGGTAACACCGACTATGTTTGGAAATGCTAAGCGTACGACGACAGGACTTGATTTTAATCGTGCGAGTCTGATTATGGCTGTTTTGGAAAAGCGGGCAGGGCTTCTCTTGCAAAATCAAGATGCTTATCTCAAATCTGCTGGCGGTGTCAAATTGGATGAACCTGCCATTGACTTGGCTGTTGCAGTTGCCATTGCTTCGAGCTACAAGGACAAGCCAACCAATCCTCAGGAATGTTTTGTGGGAGAACTGGGCTTGACAGGAGAAATTCGGCGTGTGAATCGTATCGAGCAGCGTATCAACGAAGCCGCTAAGCTGGGATTTACCAAGATTTATGTACCGAAGAATTCTTTGACAGGAATTACTCCGCCTAAGGAAATTCAGGTCATTGGCGTGACAACGATTCAGGAAGTTTTGAAAAAGGTTTTTGCTTAATCTGTGACAAATCCTCTTAAAAATGATAAGATAGGAGAAATATTTGACTATCAAATTTTCAAGGAGGGAATCGTGTCGTATTTTGAACAGTTTATGCAAGCCAATCAGGCTTATGTTGCCCTACATGGGCAGTTAAATCTGCCACTTAAACCCAAAACAAGAGTGGCTATTGTGACCTGTATGGATTCACGTTTGCACGTGGCGCAAGCTCTGGGCTTGGCACTTGGGGATGCTCATATCTTGCGGAATGCAGGTGGTCGAGTGACTGAGGACATGATTCGTTCGCTAGTTATTTCCCAGCAACAAATGGGGACAAGAGAGATTGTGGTATTGCACCATACAGACTGTGGTGCTCAGACCTTTGAAAATGGGCCTTTTCAGGAGTATTTAAAAGAGGAACTAGGTGTCGATGTGTCAGACCAGGACTTCTTGCCCTTTCAAGATATAGAGGAGAGTGTACGTGAGGACATGCAACTCCTTATCGATTCTCCCCTAATACCAGATGATGTCATTATCTCTGGTGCTATTTACGATGTGGATACAGGAAGTATGACAGTCGTAGAATTATAAATACTTCATATAGAAAGAAAGTGTATGAAGAAAAACAGCATTTTATTTATTTTTATTTTATTGCTATGTATTGGTTTGCAGTATGAAACAATCTACTATACGGATGGTTCGATGTCAGGTGCAGAATATGGCCTAATGGGAGTTTCTATCTTTCTAGCTCTCTTTTACATGATTCCGGCTCTTTATTTCCTTTTCCGTATTGGGAAAAAATGGGAATTGCCAAAGAATGCCTTGATTTTGTCTTTATTGGGTGGGATGTTCCTTTCAGGTTGGCTGTCTAGCTTTGCTAATACCTATATCCATGATTTACTGGGTATTCTTTTCCCAGATAGTGCATTTTTAAATGCCTTTGAAAGTGCGATTGTGGCTCCTTTGGTAGAAGAACCGCTTAAATTATTGCCACTTGTCTTTGTTTTGGCTTTGATTCCTGTACGAAAATTAAAATCTTTGTTTTTACTTGGAATTGCTTCTGGTTTGGGATTTCAAATGATTGAGGATATTGGCTATATTCGTACGGATTTGCCAGAGGGCTTTGACTTTACTATTTCGAGAATTTTAGAGCGTATCATCTCAGGAATTGCCTCTCACTGGACTTTTTCAGGTCTGGCTGTAGTAGGTGTTTACTTGCTTTACAGAGCTTATAAAGGGCAGAAGGTTGGCAAGAAAGAGGGGCTTATTTTCCTAGGTTTAGCCTTGGGAACTCATTTCTTGTTTAATTCTCCTTTTGTTGAATTGGAGACAGAGTTGCCTTTAGCGATTCCAGTGGTTACGGCTATTACTCTCTATGGTTTTTATCAGGCTTATCGTTTTGTTGAGAAGCACAATGAGTTGATGAACTAGAATATTTTTTAAAAGAATGATGTAAGGGTACAAATATGGTGCCCTTCTTTTATTTTTGATTGAAAAATAGTGCAAAAAGCGCTACAATGGTAAATGGAAAAATCTTGTGAAAAGCACAAGCGATACATATATACCGGAGGAAATCATGTCTTTTTCTGATTTAAAGCTGTTTGCCCTTTCTTCTAATCAAGAATTGGCAAAACGTGTAGCGCAGGAGATTGGGATAGAGTTGGGGAAATCAAGTGTTCGCCAATTTTCAGATGGAGAGATTCAGGTCAACATCGAAGAATCAATCCGTGGGAAACACGTCTTTATCCTACAATCAACTAGTTCGCCTGTAAATGACAATCTGCTTGAAATTTTGATTATGGTAGATGCTTTGAAGCGTGCGAGTGCAGAATCTGTCAATGTTGTCATGCCTTACTATGGATATGCACGTCAGGATAGAAAGGCGAGAGCGCGTGAGCCAATCACTTCAAAACTTGTTGCAAATATGCTTGAAGTAGCTGGGGTAGATCGTTTATTGACAATCGACTTGCATGCTGCGCAGATTCAAGGATTCTTTGATATTCCTGTGGATCATTTGATGGGAGCTCCTCTGATTGCAGATTATTTTGAGCGTCGTGGTATGGTTGGTTCTGACTATGTGGTTGTCAGCCCAGACCATGGAGGGGTGACTCGTGCTCGTAAGTTGGCAGAATTTTTGAAAACATCTATTGCTATCATTGACAAACGTCGTAGTGTTGATAAGATGAATACCAGTGAAGTCATGAACATCATCGGTAAGGTAAAAGGCAAGACTTGTATCTTGATTGATGATATGATTGATACAGCTGGAACCATTTGCCACGCGGCAGATGCCCTTGCGGAAGCTGGTGCTGTTGAAGTCTATGCAAGCTGTACGCACCCAGTTCTTTCTGGGCCAGCTATGGACAATATCCAAAAATCAGCTATCAAGAAATTGGTGGTTTTGGATACTATCTACTTGCCAGAAGAGCGCTTGATTGATAAGATTGAGCAGATTTCAATCGCTCATCTCCTAGGAGATGCTATCGTACGTATCCATGAAAAACGCCCACTTTCTCCACTTTTCAGTATTGAGAAAAAGATTTAATGCCCAAGCCTGAGATGATTCTCAGGTTTTTTTCATCTCTTTTCCGAATAAATAGATAGAGCCAGATAATCTAGGAAACCTAGATTTAAAACTGTGGTATAATAAAAGGAGGAAGAGGATGATTCTAAGACATCCGGGCATCAGCCCGACCAACGATTTGGTTGCTAAGAAAATCTTTAGCAATCCAGAAATCACTTGTCAATTTATTCGCGATATGTTGGATTTACCAGCCAAAAATGTAACCATTTTGGAGGGGAGCAATATTCATGTCTTGCCATCCCTGCCTTACTCGGCTCAGGATTTCTATACCAGTATAGACGTCTTGGCGGAGTTGGACAATGGCACCCAAGTGATCATTGAAATTCAGGTACATCATCAGAATTTTTTCATTAATCGTTTATGGGCTTACCTGTGCAGTCAGGTCAATCAAAATCTCGAAAAAATTCGTCAACGAGAATGTGATACTCACCAGAGTTACAAACACATCGCTCCCGTTTATGCCATTGCAATCGTGGATAGCAATTATTTCCAAGATGACTTGGCTTTCCATAGCTTTAGTATGCGCGAGGACACGACAGGTGAGGCTTTAACAATTACAAACAATGGACAAGAAAATCATCTAGTAAAGATGGCTTTCTTAGAACTAAAAAAATATAGAGAAACCAGCAAGGATAGCGTTCGCAAACCGTGGTTGGAGTTTTTCGGCAACAAACCCTTTACCCAACAACCCGAGCGAGCTATCAGCCAAGCAGACCAACTGCTGGACTATAAGAGCTGGTCTGAGGAGGACAGGAAGATGTTTAGTCAACTACGTATGCGTGAGGAACAAGCCTTGTTAGCACAGGACTATGCCTTGGAAACTGCTAGGGCAGAGGGGCTGGAACAAGGTATTGAACAAGGTTTAGAGCGTGGGAAAGTTGAAGGAAGTTTGTCTATGCTATTAAATCTAGTCCGTCAAGGTCTTCTGACTTCCGAGGTTGCGAGCGAACAATTAGGCATGACGGTCGCAGAGTTTGAGGTCTTGTTATAAGGTCATATTTTAAATAGTAGAAAGTTGATGAAATGGCAAGTTCTTATCAAAAAACTTGCCATTTTTACTTGACATTTAGAAGTGTTTATAAGATAATACCATAGACGTGAGTTCTGTCCAACTGTCTATGTGGATTAGATATGAATGATTTTACTCAAGGACCAGAAGTTTGTGAGATTTTCACTTGGAAAATGCGGTATTTGACGGGTATTTTTTCTCACAAAAATGTTTTTTTCACCTTTTTTTCTAAAAATAGGTAAAAACTTTAAAAACTAGAAGAAAACCCTTGACAAATCCTGTAAATATTTATATACTGTATGGTAGTAAGATAGTCTTACGAAAAAATATATAATGAAAAATGAAGGAGATAAAACGATGAAAAAAGTTTTATTGACAAGCGCAGTTGCTCTTGCAGCATTCTCAGCAGTTTCAGTAGTTTCAGCAGCAGATAACTATGTACGTAAAGATCCAGGTATCCGTGGATTTGGTTCAACTAACAACCCAAATTCAAAAGTTGAAGATAAATATGGACATGCAGTAACTATTGTAAAACAAGTTGATGCAGAAGTAAAAGAAGATGCTGACGGTGTTCGCCACGTTGCTGCTGAAGTTCAAGTACAGGCTGATGGATCAAAAGCAATTGTAGAAACAAATCTTTCAGCTGTTTCAGGTAAAACAATCGGAACACAAAGAATTGTTCTTTACTCAGACGGATCAACATCATCAACTTTCACTCCAAGTGAAAAAGCGGATGCTCCAGCTCAAAACCCATACGCTGTAAGAAACCGTATTGGTAAAGATGGTAAACCTTTACCAGATGTATATGGAAATGGTACTCATGTTCGTGTGCATGTTAAAGATGTACAAGGTAACCCTGTAGCTGGTGCTAAAGTAGCTGCTTTGGTATACGCAACAGTAGAAGACTTTGACAACCACAAAAAACCAGCTTTGATTGAAGCAACTACTGATGCAGCAGGTGATGTTGAGTTTGCTGTTAAAAACGGTGGTTATGTAGTTTACCGTGTTGATGAAGCTCCAAAAGGTTACTTTGTTCCTGCTAAACTTACAGTAGGTACTCTACTTGATGCAGAAGAAGTTGTCCGTGAAGGTTCAGACATGTTTGTTAACGGTGAGTTGACAATCGAAAAAACTGACACTTATAACGTTGCTCGTACTGAGTGGGTTCAAGGTGAAAACGGATGGCACTACTTCGACAACAACAAACAAGCTACTGGTTGGAAACAAATCGACGGTAAATGGTACTTCTTTAACGCTGAAGGCGTAATGCAAAAATGGTGGGTTAAAGATGGTAACACTTGGTACTACCTAAACGGATCAGGTGCTATGGAAACTGGTTGGTTGCAAGACGGTGGTAAATGGTACTACCTTGAAAACTCAGGTGCTATGAAAGCTAGCCAATGGTTTGAAGTTGCTGGTAAATGGTACTACGTTGACGGTTCAGGTGCCCTTGCAGTTAACACAACTGTAGGTGGATACACTGTAAACGGAAACGGTGAATGGGTTAAATAATCTAGTTTAATCAAAAAAGCAGGAGATTTCTTCTGCTTTTTATTTTTTACATAAAAAGTTCAGTTTTTCTTAGAATTTTTTTGGCTCTTTGTCAACTGTAGTGGGTTGAAGAAAAGCTAAGCTCGAGAAAGGACAAATTTCGTCCTTTCTTTTTTGATATTCAGAGCGATAAAAATC
>NZ_NCVC01000006.1:0-7602 GCF_002096735.1 Streptococcus mitis
CATTTGTCGAATATTCTGTTCGTAACATTGTTTGTTCAAAATATTCCTCAATTAAACCTTCTCCAAATTCGGCATTTTCAGAAACATATACATCATCAATAGCTTGTAGAACCTCAACTGCTACTTGCTCATCTTCAGGGAGTTGATCATAAAAACGTTCTTGAATGTCTTCAAAGATAGCTTCACGTTGGTGGATTTTTTCTTCATCTCCATGAATAGATTGACGAATTAACTTCGTTTTTAGCTTTAAATACTCTTTAGGAACGATTAGCAATCGTTCATCAATTAACTGAGATATCGGAACTCCTAACACTTCAGCTATATAGTCTAGTTTTGCTAAGCTGGGCAAGTTGTTCCCTGTTTCAATTCTGGCCAACTGACGAACAGTAAGATGCTTTTCATCTCCACAAAAAGCTTCCCTACTCAATCCTTTTTCAGTCCGTAAGGTACGAATCCGTTTCCCTATTTCCAAATTACTCATAATAAGCCTCTTTAAATTCTAATTCGACATCCAAATAATTGTATTCGTTTTCATTTTAACATATTTGTTCCATTTATCAGACAGAAAAAACACATTTCTCACTTTTTAATTACTCTCTCTGTCTGAACTGGCGACAATAGCGATAGCGGTCGTCAGTCGCTCTTTTCGAAGAGCGAAAAGCGTAAGCAGGAAACCCGCCCAAAGGGTTTTCGGCACGCGTTAACTGTTTACCCTATGTTAAATTCCGTAGGAATTGTGCATGGGTAAACAGTTAACCGCCACTTTAGTGGCGTAGCTCAAAAATTTACTATATCGCAAATTTTTGTCTTTTGAGTAAGATTTCATCAGATTTAGAGATGAAATTTTGAGATTTTTGACTCTCAAAACTCTCTCTTTTCTCTTAGAATTTTGGCTGTGGAAAACTCTTTTAGCAGTGTGTTTTTTATTTTTTCGATTTTCTGGCATAATATATATTGGATAGAATTGAGTGGTTGGAGCAAGAAACAAGAAAGAGGAAAAACAAACTCTACACAATCTTTTTCTAAAAATATTTTGTTCAATTTTTATTTTTCAAAAAAAATGGCATAATAGTATTAGAGAATATTGATTGACGTGGAGTACGAATAGTAAGAGAAAAAATATAAAACGAAAAGTCTTGCGAAACAAGGCTTTTTCTAGAAGATAAAAAGTAAAAGAAGAAAAAAAGAAAAAGAACATAAAAAGAAAATTAAGAGAAAAAAAGACAAACTAATAAATGACACTTTCTAAAATGCTAAATAAGAAATAAAGGTAAAAGAAAGGAATTAAACGATAGCGTTTAGGCAGTGTTATTCTAGTTATTCATACACCGATTTGCTCTACTACAACCTTCTCCGGGTCGCTACCGCCTAGCTTTCTAAAGGTAGTTGTCAAGGTCGAGACAGAAAAATGGCTGCTGATGTCATGGCATAGACATTCACGCAAAAAAAGTTGCCCATGAGTCTACGGGACTCGCCCTCTTCGGAGGCCTGAACAGAGCTGGTTCAAGGGGGTAATATTCTTTTACTTGAAAACTAAAAGGGGTCACTATGGATAACGAAAATAGCAAACCTAAGCAAAATCGCTGGGCTAAAAAGCGAAAGGCTCGCAATCGGTCCAAAGAAAAAACGTATCAGAATACAGTTCGAAAACGTCTCTTGGAGATGTTTGAAGACGGTAAGTCTTCTAAAAGGTCTCTAGACAAGACTAAAGACGATACGAAAAACAAAATCTATTCAGAGGGTACATATCGTACCTACAAGAAGCAACTTGGCTACTTTATAGAATGGCTTGATAAAGAACACCCAGAAGCCTTAACGATAGACGATGCATACAAGTATGCTAACGACTATCTACTTTATCTAATTGATAAAGGGGATGTCTCTGCTTCTACTATTGCTACACGAAAAGCGGCAATGGCAAAAGTTTTCGGTGTCTCGTCTAATGTGTTCATAGATACGCCTGAGCGTACTCGCGCAGGTATCAAGCGTAGCCGATTTGCAGTAAAGAGTGATAAACACATATCAGAGGCGACAGAGCGCCGTCTAGCTCGTTTTACGAGCGCCACGGGGCTACGAAGAGCCGAAATGACTCGCATTACTTCTGATGATCTTTTCTTCGAGGAAGGCAAGGCTTACCTTAGTGTTACCAAAGGTACAAAAGGGGGTAAGGCTCGTATCGTGGAGATTATGGGTATATCAGAAGAAGAGACAGAAGATATTGTGAAATTCATTCAATCAAAAAAGGGAAGACTCTTCCCAAAACTTCATACAAATTACGACAATCATTTCTATCGAGCGTCTTACGCAATGCGTTTATATCAGCATTACGCTAGGAGTGAAAAAGATATTCCCAGAGCCGACCGCTATATAATGCGCAAGGACAGGGCAGGAGAAACGTATGATAAACGTGCTATGGCTATAGTCACGAAGAATCTAGGGCATAACAGAATTGACGTTATCGCTCAATCTTACTTGTATCAATAAAAAATGAGTTAAAATTAGTGAAAATCCCACTTCGAGAGAGGTGGGATTTTATTTTATTTTATGTTGCCCAGCTGTCCATGGAATAAAGTAAGCGGACATGATATAATAGCAATACTCTGGCACTAAGCCTTCGAAAGGAGGTGTTTAGCTTGTTAAAACTCATTACTCTTCTTGTTGTTATCCGAGTAGTGTTGCCCCTAGCGTACGAGTTGGGGAAAGCCTATGGGATGAAGTGGATTGAAAAGCGCTTCGATGATGACGAGAAATAGTGTCACTTTTCACGAACGTTAGTTTGTTGTGGCTAGCGTAAAAAAAGCACCCTAAGTCTTGGCGGACAGGGTGCTTTTTCGTTTAGCGTGATGAACTCACTACTCTTGTTGTTAATTAAATTATACCATAGTTTCAAAATAGGTGTCAAAAAAATGATTGAAAGGAACTTTTTACTATTTTTCATCATCCTCTAAAAAGTCATATATGTCTGTTTGCCCTGGTACTACATCAGGCTCGCTAGATTTATCTAGTTTCCCTAAAAGTTCCCATTTTTTGGCTTCTAGCTCAGCCCGTTTTTTCTCAATTTCTGCACGTTTTTGGGCAAGCTCAGCTTCTGCTTCAGGTGTTCCGTAGATACCTAAGATTTTTTGAGTTTCAATAAGTTCATCTAAAAATTCTTGACTAAGCTCGTTCTTATAGTTTGGATTGCTCCAGCTTGGTACATTGCTTTTCTTAGTAGCCTTTTTAGATGGTTTTTTAGCTACAGTTTTAGGCTTATCATACTTATTTGGATCATAAGCCTCTGTTACTTCTTTTTTCCATGTAAATTCATAGCCTAGAACGGGTGTTCCGCGTTTGTTTGACTTAATTTTTTTAACTTTTAAATCTACAAAATACGGAGAAAGTTGCTCTTTAATAGGTTTCAAAATAAGTCTATCAATTTCGCTTGGTCTGTATGATTCAGGTGTGTCTAAAATTCTCTTTAAATCATCAACAGAAAACTCTTTTCTTCCTACTGTCCTCCATTGTTTCAACAATCGATACATAGTTTTGGCATAGGTTGACCTAATACTAGTAAATTCTTCAAGTTCATATCGTGTAAATTGAGTTTCTAATTTATTGAGGATATAATCAAAATTAGATGATACCTTAACCTCTACCATTTTTTTATCTAGGTCTACCTCAAAAAATTCAAACAAAGTCATTACTCTAAACTTTCGTTCAGATTGCTCAAAATAGGTCAATTGACCTATTTTCTTAGCAGCGTTAGTTACTGTTTCTTCCCATCGATACTTACGAGATGAAGTAGCAAGATCTTTAAGCTCATCTGTATTGAAAACAAGCTTTTTAACTCCCTGTTCTTTCGCTTTAGTAAGTATCGTGAAGAAAAAATTCATTTCTTCAGATGTCCAAGTTCTCATAACCACGGTATTCAAATCGTTGTGATATTTAACTACTTCTGCTACCATAAAGACAAATTCCTTTCGTGTCTTTATAATACCACATTATTCTAAAAAAGACAAGATATATTTTGTTTTTATAACTGCACATTTTGTACCCTATAACTGCACATTTTGTACCCTATAACTGCACATTTTGTACCCTATAACTGCACATTTTGTACCCTATAAAAGCTGAAACCCCTTGGCGCTCTAAGGCTCGTTTAGGGGCTAAATATATATTAAACATTAATTAAATATATAATAAAAAGGAGAGACTCACTTTGTTCGCTCTCCTCTCCCCCATTTATAAATCAATTTATTAGTAAATTAAAACCTAAGTAGTGCTATTTAATAATACTATTGCTTTTTCTAAAGGAACAGCTTCTCCTCTCTCATAAACTTCTATTTCAACTTATTCAAAACGCAAATAAAAAGAGACGTTCTATAGGTTCTTTTAGAACTGTAGATAATTTTAAAGCTATTTCTACGGATGGTATTGTTTTATTATTTTCTATTAAACCTATCATTTGTCTTGAAATATTTATTTTCTTAGCTAATTCATCTTGTGTTAATCCCTCTCTAACTCTAAATTGTTTTATTTTATTTTGATAATTATTTTTTTTTAACATACTTATCACCTATTTTAAATCAATAAATTGATTTAAAATTAAAACCTAATTTGTGCTATTTAATAACACTATCGCTTCTTCTATCAGTTGGAAAATAAAAAGACCAAATTGGTCTTTTTATTTTTTAACGACGAGATGCATACAAAGCAATCCCAAATCCTACAAGAACACCGAGTGCAAACATTTGATTTCTCCTTTCTTTCTCTATTTTAATTGATAATTAATATTTTATTAGCGAATACGAGTATATAGATAAATTCCATATGCAACACCTAATAGAAATGGCATGATTTTTCCTCCTTTTATTTTTTATTAAATATTTTGACTTCCTTCTTAATTAGCGATGGCTAACTAGATACCATACAACAAAGGGCACTAACCAATACATACTATTCTCCTTTCTATACAAGTGATAATTTTTAAGTATATTTTAAACTCTGCGCTTTGAGCGCCTCCTACATTTGATATGAGTCATTTCTCCTCCTAAGCTTTTAAAAAAGTTAGTTTTTGAAGTTGATTAAGTGTTAACTTTCCAAACGGAACTTTTTTTTTATTTTTCAATCCCCAATAACTGAGGGCAAGTAATGCTACAACCCAAGCAAAAGTGATCCCCAAACTGTCAAAATTCAATTTGAAATCTGGTTTATTAAAGAAATCTACATAAACTCCTAAGAAGGTTGTATCCATGAATTTCTTGACCTCTGAGCTAACTTGAGCAAACATTGGCAAGAATGAGAGACCAAGCATTGGAATCAAACCATAAACCTGAGCTTGCGTTTGTGTCTCTGAAATAGCTCCAATCACCAAATTTAAGAGGATTGTACATAATGCTACCAGAGAAGCTACTACAAGGTATACAGGATAATCTTTTGCGAAATCCACTTCAACCATAATAGGGAAGGAAATAACTGAAGCCAAGGCAAAGATTACAGGATAAAACAACACTGAAACAAGATATTCTCCACGGCGAACTCCGCTTAAAATAAGTGTTTTAAAAATTCTTTTTTCTTTTTCCTCTGCAATAGAGTTTGAAATCATTGACCCAGAAGAAAATGAGAATGCCATTGTTAAAGAGCTATACAATAGTACTTTCCCTTGAGTGCCATCTGTATTCATAAAATTTTGGAAGAGTAGAACCAGAAAGAATGGGAATACTACCTGTACCAAAGTGTTTTTGTTTGTTAACAATACTTGTGTCCTCAACCAGATAAGGGCTAAAATTCTCTTAAACATCTAATTTTTCTCCTGTCAATTTAATAAAAATGTCTTCTAAAGTTGGTTCACATGAGTGAATCGTCATTATTTTTTTATAATCTTCTTGCTGCAAGTCTTCGAATCGCACTACTTTTTTAGTCGAATCACTATAAGTTACTGCAACTTTTTTTTCCGTGTTGTATTTTTGGATAATTTCGCTTGGGCTTCCTTGTTCAATAAGATCACCTTTATTCAAAAGAGCTAGGTTATCACATAATAAAGTCGCCTCATTCATATCATGAGTAGTTAAGAAAATGGTTGTTCCTCTTTCCTTTAACTCCTGTAGTAATTTGTGAATCTTCTTTGAGGTGGTGGGATCTAACCCACTTGTAGGTTCATCTAAAAATAGAACTTTAGGGTAATTGATTAAAGCACGAGCTAAAAGCATTCGTTGACGCATTCCTGTAGAAAGTTTCTCAGCTGGAGTGTCTTTACTATCATACAGACCAACTTGTTTTAGAATTTCTTCAATTCGAGATTTTGAAACTCCGTATAGTCTTGCAAATAGCAACAAGTTATTGTACAAACTTAATTTTTCGTAATAACCACTTGTGTCACCTACTAAGCCTAACTCTTCAAAATCTGACGGAAGTAATTTTTGAGAATCTTTTCCTAATAATTCTGTCTTTCCGCTGTTAGCCTGTAGCTGTCCTGTCAGAATATTGATCATTGTTGTCTTCCCTGAACCAGATGGACCTAGGAATCCAAAAATTTCTCCTTCGTTTATTGAAAAACTAATTTGATTTAAAGCAATATTATCTCCAAATCGCTTTGTAACTCTTTCTACCTTAATCATTTTATTACCTCTTTCTAATTTATTTTCTGAACCACATCCACCACAACATTGGTACTGGTATAAAAAACATAGTTTCTCCTTTCTATTCTGTTATATCAATTACTTTTACTTTATTTTTAAATTGAGGCGAAATTTTAATTTCTTTGACCTCATTTGGTAGTAACAAAAGTAATTTAAATAGTTTGTCATCTATTGTCACTTTACATAACCTTCGAGTATCTAAACAATTTTTTATTATTAAGTAATTTGACTTTACTTCTTTTTCTTCTAAATGATAGTTAATATTTTCCATGTTATCTCCAAAACCACATAGTGGCTGTAATAGTAGCTAATGCAGATAAAAACATATTATCTCCTTCTCTGTATTATTGTTATTCCTTACATTGTCTATTGTAATCCTCTACAATAAAAAACAACAGGACATCTTTGTCTACTGACATTTATGTCCTGTTGTTCCAGTTATTGAAAATAATGTCTATTATGTACAAATCAAATGTTTTGGAAGTCTAGATTTTTTTCCTCTATCACTCGATTTTTAAAATTCATGTCATTCAAAAATTCTGCCCCATTGATAGCTTTTTCATAGTATTGCAGGGCTTTTTCTTTATCTTTTTCTCCGTATAAGTAATATTTTGCTTCAATGAAGTCTACAGTTGGTTTTAAACTAGTATCTCCGATGTCAATCATAATTTCTCTTAACATACTCAATATTTCAGGTATAAATTCATGATAATCGATGTCAAGTTGATAAAATATTAAACCTAGTAGTACTCTTTGAAGCAAGTGAATATAGTTTGTATCATCATAGTTTGTTTGAGATACAATATTTAGACAAACTTTTTTTAAAGTTATTTCATCTCGTTCTGATTTAACAGCTAGAGATAAAAAATATAAGTACAATATCAGTAGATCATTTGTCGAATATTCTGTTCGTAACATTGTTTGTTCAAAATATTCCTCAATTAAACCTTCTCCAAATTCGGCATTTTCAGAAACATATACATCA
>NZ_NCVC01000007.1:0-5203 GCF_002096735.1 Streptococcus mitis
GGTCCGTTGGTCAAGGGGTTAAGACACCGCCTTTTCACGGCGGTAACACGGGTTCGAATCCCGTACGGACTATGGTATGTTGCGGATGGAACACTTGATGAAAAAAGATTAAAAAAGTTTCAAAAAAGTGTTGACAAGCGAAAGCACCTGTGATATACTAATATAGTTGTCGCTTGAGAGAAGTGAGTGACAAAGACCTTTGAAAACTGAACAAGACGAACCAATGTGCAGGGCACTACAACTAAGGTTGTAGTACTGAACAATGAAAAAAACAATAAATCTGTCAGTGACAGAAATGAGTGAGAACTCAAACTTTTAATGAGAGTTTGATCCTGGCTCAGGACGAACGCTGGCGGCGTGCCTAATACATGCAAGTAGAACGCTGAAGGAGGAGCTTGCTCTTCTGGATGAGTTGCGAACGGGTGAGTAACGCGTAGGTAACCTGCCTGGTAGCGGGGGATAACTATTGGAAACGATAGCTAATACCGCATAAGAGTAGATGTTGCATGACATTTGCTTAAAAGGTGCAATTGCATCACTACCAGATGGACCTGCGTTGTATTAGCTAGTTGGTGGGGTAACGGCTCACCAAGGCGACGATACATAGCCGACCTGAGAGGGTGATCGGCCACACTGGGACTGAGACACGGCCCAGACTCCTACGGGAGGCAGCAGTAGGGAATCTTCGGCAATGGACGGAAGTCTGACCGAGCAACGCCGCGTGAGTGAAGAAGGTTTTCGGATCGTAAAGCTCTGTTGTAAGAGAAGAACGAGTGTGAGAGTGGAAAGTTCACACTGTGACGGTATCTTACCAGAAAGGGACGGCTAACTACGTGCCAGCAGCCGCGGTAATACGTAGGTCCCGAGCGTTGTCCGGATTTATTGGGCGTAAAGCGAGCGCAGGCGGTTAGATAAGTCTGAAGTTAAAGGCTGTGGCTTAACCATAGTACGCTTTGGAAACTGTTTAACTTGAGTGCAAGAGGGGAGAGTGGAATTCCATGTGTAGCGGTGAAATGCGTAGATATATGGAGGAACACCGGTGGCGAAAGCGGCTCTCTGGCTTGTAACTGACGCTGAGGCTCGAAAGCGTGGGGAGCAAACAGGATTAGATACCCTGGTAGTCCACGCCGTAAACGATGAGTGCTAGGTGTTAGACCCTTTCCGGGGTTTAGTGCCGCAGCTAACGCATTAAGCACTCCGCCTGGGGAGTACGACCGCAAGGTTGAAACTCAAAGGAATTGACGGGGGCCCGCACAAGCGGTGGAGCATGTGGTTTAATTCGAAGCAACGCGAAGAACCTTACCAGGTCTTGACATCCCTCTGACCGCTCTAGAGATAGAGTTTTCCTTCGGGACAGAGGTGACAGGTGGTGCATGGTTGTCGTCAGCTCGTGTCGTGAGATGTTGGGTTAAGTCCCGCAACGAGCGCAACCCCTATTGTTAGTTGCCATCATTCAGTTGGGCACTCTAGCGAGACTGCCGGTAATAAACCGGAGGAAGGTGGGGATGACGTCAAATCATCATGCCCCTTATGACCTGGGCTACACACGTGCTACAATGGCTGGTACAACGAGTCGCAAGCCGGTGACGGCAAGCTAATCTCTTAAAGCCAGTCTCAGTTCGGATTGTAGGCTGCAACTCGCCTACATGAAGTCGGAATCGCTAGTAATCGCGGATCAGCACGCCGCGGTGAATACGTTCCCGGGCCTTGTACACACCGCCCGTCACACCACGAGAGTTTGTAACACCCGAAGTCGGTGAGGTAACCGTAAGGAGCCAGCCGCCTAAGGTGGGATAGATGATTGGGGTGAAGTCGTAACAAGGTAGCCGTATCGGAAGGTGCGGCTGGATCACCTCCTTTCTAAGGAAAAGGAACTGCGCATTGGTCTTGTTTAGTCTTGAGAGGTCTTGTGGGGCCTTAGCTCAGCTGGGAGAGCGCCTGCTTTGCACGCAGGAGGTCAGCGGTTCGATCCCGCTAGGCTCCATCGGTGAGAGATCACCAAGTAATGCACATTGAAAATTGAATATCTATATCAAATAGTAACAAGAAAATAAACCGAAAACGCTGTAGTATTAATAAGAGTTTATGACTGAAAGGTCAGAAAAATAAGGTTAAGTTAATAAGGGCGCACGGTGGATGCCTTGGCACTAGGAGCCGAAGAAGGACGTGACAAACGACGATATGCCTTGGGTAGCTGTAAGTAAGCGATGATCCAGGGATTTCCGAATGGGGGAACCCAACAGGTACTACCTGTTACCCACATCTGTTAAGGATGTGAGGAGGAAGACGCAGTGAACTGAAACATCTAAGTAGCTGCAGGAAGAGAAAGCAAAAGCGATTGCCTTAGTAGCGGCGAGCGAAACGGCAGAAGGGCAAACCGAAGAGTTTACTCTTCGGGGTTGTAGGACTGCAATGTGGACTCAAAGATTATAGAAGAATGATTTGGGAAGATCAGCCAAAGAGAGTAATAGCCTCGTATTTAAAATAGTCTTTGTACCTAGCAGTATCCTGAGTACGGCGGGACACGTGAAATCCCGTCGGAATCTGGGAGGACCATCTCCCAACCCTAAATACTCCCTAGTGACCGATAGTGAACCAGTACCGTGAGGGAAAGGTGAAAAGCACCCCGGGAGGGGAGTGAAATAGAACCTGAAACCGTGTGCCTACAACAAGTTCGAGCCCGTTAATGGGTGAGAGCGTGCCTTTTGTAGAATGAACCGGCGAGTTACGTTATGATGCGAGGTTAAGTTGAAGAGACGGAGCCGTAGGGAAACCGAGTCTGAATAGGGCGAATTAGTATCATGACGTAGACCCGAAACCATGTGACCTACCCATGAGCAGGTTGAAGGTGCGGTAAGACGCACTGGAGGACCGAACCAGGGCACGTTGAAAAGTGCTTGGATGACTTGTGGGTAGCGGAGAAATTCCAAACGAACTTGGAGATAGCTGGTTCTCTCCGAAATAGCTTTAGGGCTAGCGTCGACATAAAGATTCTTGGAGGTAGAGCACTGTTTGGGTGAGGGGTCCATCCCGGATTACCAATCTCAGATAAACTCCGAATGCCAATGAATTATGGTCGGCAGTCAGACTGCGAGTGCTAAGATCCGTAGTCGAAAGGGAAACAGCCCAGACCACCAGCTAAGGTCCCAAAATAATTGTTAAGTGGAAAAGGATGTGGGGTTGCACAGACAACTAGGATGTTAGCTTAGAAGCAGCTATTCATTCAAAGAGTGCGTAATAGCTCACTAGTCGAGTGACCCTGCGCCGAAAATGTACCGGGGCTAAAACAATTTACCGAAGCTGTGGATACCTTTATAGGTATGGTAGGAGAGCGTTCTATGTGTGATGAAGGTGTACCGTGAGGAGTGCTGGAACGCATAGAAGTGAGAATGCCGGTATGAGTAGCGAAAGACAGGTGAGAATCCTGTCCACCGTAAGACTAAGGTTTCCAGGGGAAGGCTCGTCCGCCCTGGGTTAGTCGGGACCTAAGGAGAGACCGAAAGGTGTATCCGATGGACAACAGGTTGATATTCCTGTACTAGAGTATGTAGTGATGGAGGGACGCAGTAGGCTAACTAAAGCAGACGATTGGAAGTGTCTGTCTAAGCAGTGAGGTGTGAACTGAGTCAAATGCTTAGTTCTATAACATTGAGCTGTGATGGGGAGCGAAGTTTAGTAGCGAAGTTAGTGACGTCACACTGCCAAGAAAAGCTTCTAGCGTTTAAACATACTCTACCCGTACCGCAAACCGACACAGGTAGTCGAGGCGAGTAGCCTCAGGTGAGCGAGAGAACTCTCGTTAAGGAACTCGGCAAAATGACCCCGTAACTTCGGGAGAAGGGGTGCTGACTTTAAGTCAGCCGCAGTGAATAGGCCCAAGCAACTGTTTATCAAAAACACAGCTCTCTGCTAAATCGTAAGATGATGTATAGGGGGTGACGCCTGCCCGGTGCTGGAAGGTTAAGAGGAGTGCTTAGCGCAAGCGAAGGTATGAATTGAAGCCCCAGTAAACGGCGGCCGTAACTATAACGGTCCTAAGGTAGCGAAATTCCTTGTCGGGTAAGTTCCGACCCGCACGAAAGGCGTAATGATTTGGGCACTGTCTCAACGAGAGACTCGGTGAAATTTTAGTACCTGTGAAGATGCAGGTTACCCGCGACAGGACGGAAAGACCCCATGGAGCTTTACTGCAGTTTGATATTGAGTGTCTGTACCACATGTACAGGATAGGTAGGAGTCTATGAGATCGGGACGCCAGTTTCGAAGGAGACGATGTTGGGATACTACCCTTGTGTTATGGCCACTCTAACCCAGATAGGTGATCCCTATCGGAGACAGTGTCTGACGGGCAGTTTGACTGGGGCGGTCGCCTCCTAAAAGGTAACGGAGGCGCCCAAAGGTTCCCTCAGAATGGTTGGAAATCATTCGCAGAGTGTAAAGGTATAAGGGAGCTTGACTGCGAGAGCTACAACTCGAGCAGGGACGAAAGTCGGGCTTAGTGATCCGGTGGTTCCGTATGGAAGGGCCATCGCTCAACGGATAAAAGCTACCCTGGGGATAACAGGCTTATCTCCCCCAAGAGTTCACATCGACGGGGAGGTTTGGCACCTCGATGTCGGCTCGTCGCATCCTGGGGCTGTAGTCGGTCCCAAGGGTTGGGCTGTTCGCCCATTAAAGCGGCACGCGAGCTGGGTTCAGAACGTCGTGAGACAGTTCGGTCCCTATCCGTCGCGGGCGTAGGAAATTTGAGAGGATCTGCTCCTAGTACGAGAGGACCAGAGTGGACTTACCGCTGGTGTACCAGTTGTCTTGCCAAAGGCATCGCTGGGTAGCTATGTAGGGAAGGGATAAACGCTGAAAGCATCTAAGTGTGAAACCCACCTCAAGATGAGATTTCCCATGATTTTATATCAGTAAGAGCCCTGAGAGATGATCAGGTAGATAGGTTAGAAGTGGAAGTGTGGCGACACATGTAGCGGACTAATACTAATAGCTCGAGGACTTATCCAAAGTAACTGAGAATATGAAAGCGAATGGTTTTCTTGCTTTGAATAGATATTCAATTTTGAGTAGGTATTACTCAGAGTTAAGTGACGATAGCCTAGGAGATACACCTGTACCCATGCCGAACACAGAAGTTAAGCCCTAGAACGCCGGAAGTAGTTGGGGGTTGCCCCCTGTGAGATATGGAAGTCGCTTAGCT
>NZ_NCVC01000003.1:0-1435 GCF_002096735.1 Streptococcus mitis
TGTACTGCACCCCAAAAGTTAGACAGAAAAAATCTAACTTTTGGGGTGTTTTATTATGAAATTGAGTTATGATGATAAAGTTCAGATCTATGAACTTAGAAAACAAGGATATAGCTTAGAGAAGCTTTCAAATAAATTTGGGATAAACAATTCTAATCTTAGGTACATGATTAAATTGATTGATCGTTATGGAATAGAAATCGTCAAAAAAGGAAAGAATTGTTACTATTCTCCTGAACTAAAACAAGAGATCATTGATAAAGTTCTTCTTGAGGGGCATTCACAAATTAGGGCGTCTATGGATTATGCTCTTCCAAGTAGTGGATTACTTTCGAATTGGCTGGCACAATACAAGAAAAACGGGTATACTATTGTTGAGAAAACAAGAGGGAGACCACCTAAAATGGGACGTAAGCCAAAGAAGAGATTTGAAGATATGACAGAATTAGAACGTCTTCAAGCAGAAAATGAGTACTTGAGAGCGGAGAATGCCATTCTAAAAAAGTTGAGAGAACTCCGATTGAGGGACGAAAAGAAGCAAGAAGAAAAACGGAAATTGTTCAAGGACTTGTAACAGAGTTTTCTTTAGATATCCTTCTAAAGATTATTAAGCTTGCCCGTTCAACTTATTATTACCACTTAAAACAGCTGGATCAAAGCGATAAAGATTATGATATTAAAGCTGAAATTCAGTCAACTTATACTGAGCATAAAGGAAATTACGGCTATCGTCGCATGACTCTAGAATTACGAAATCGTGGCTTCGTAGTGAACCATAAGAAGGTGCAGCGTCTGATGAAAGTACTTGGTTTAACGGCTCGAATTCGCCGTAAACGGAAGTATTCTTCCTACCAAGGAGAGGTTGGCAAGAAAGCAGATAATCTTATTCAACGTCAATTTGAAGCAACCAAACCAATGCAAAAGTGCTACACAGATGTGACAGAATTTGCCATTCCAGCAAGCAGCCAAAAGCTTTATTTATCACCAGTTTTAGATGGCTTTAACAGCGAAATTATCTCCTACAATCTTTCTACTTCGCCGAACTTAGTACAAATGAAAGCTATGCTAGAACAAGCCTTTACAGAGAACCATTACGAAAATACAATTCTCCATAGTGATCAAGGATGGCAATACCAACACGATTTTTATCATCATTTTTTAAAGAATAAGGGAATCCAACCATCTATGTCACGTAAGGGAAATAGTCCAGATAACGGTATGATGGAATCTTTCTTTGGCATTCTTAAGTCTGAAATGTTTTATGGTTATGAGAATACGTTTCAGTCACTTGAACACTTGGAACAAGCTATTGTAGACTATATTGATTACTACAACAACAAACGAATTAAGGTAAAACTAAAAGGACTTAGCCCTGTACAATACAGAACTAAATCCTTTGCTTAAATTAATTGTCTAACTTTTTGGGGTCAGTACA
>NZ_NCVC01000001.1:0-1372 GCF_002096735.1 Streptococcus mitis
TGGCTCTATAATATTTGTAGTGGGTAAATCCCCTATAGATATTATGGAGCCGTTTTTATTGTAGAAAAAAAGTCCCATAAGATCTATAATGAAAAGCGACCAAACCATCATTAGAAAGAATCCTATGGAACAATTACATTTTATCACAAAACTACTAGACATTAAAGACCCTAATATCCAATTTATGGATGTCATCAATAGGAATACCCACAAAGAAATCATCGCTAAACTGGACTATGAGGCCCCATCTTGCCCTGATTGTGGAAGGAAAATGAAGAAATATGACTTTCAAAAACCGTCTAAGATCCCTTACCTAGAAACGACTGGTATGGCTACTAGAATTCTACTTAGAAAACGTCGTTTTAAGTGCTATCAGTGTTCAAAAATGATGGTTGCTGAGACCTCTCTCGTCAAGAAAAATCACCAAATCCCTCGTATTATCAACCAAAAAATTGCTCAGAAGCTGATTGAAAAAACTTCTATGACCGATATTGCCCATCAGCTGGCCATCTCAACTTCAACTGTCATTCGCAAGCTCAATGACTTCCGTTTTAAGCATGATTTTTCTCGTCTGCCTGAGATTATGTCTTGGGATGAGTACTCCTTTACAAAGGGAAAAATGAGTTTCATTGCACAAGATTTTGAAAAGCTCAATATCATCGCTGTTCTCGAGGGAAGAACACAAGCTATTATTCGAAATTACTTTCTTAAATATGATAGAGTCGTCCGATGTCGAGTGAAAATCATTACTATGGATATGTTTAGCCCTTACTATGACTTGGCTAAACAGCTTTTTCCAAACGCTAAAATCGTGTTGGATCGTTTCCACATTGTCCAACACATGAGCCGTGCTATGAGTCGTATGCGTGTCCAAATCATGAATCAGTTTCATCGAAAATCCCATGAATACAAGGCTATCAAGCGTTACTGGAAACTCATCCAACAAGATAGTCGGAAACTCAGCTATAAACGTTTTTATCGCCCTACTTTTCGCATGCACTTGACGAATAAAGAAATTCTAGACAAGCTTTTGAGCTATTCAGAAGACTTGAAACATCACTACCATCTCTATCAACTCTTGCTTTTTCACTTTCAGAATAAGGAACCGGATAAATTTTTCGGGCTCATTGAGAACAATCTAAAGCAGGTTCATCCTCTTTTTCAGACTGTCTTTAAAACCTTCCTCAAGGATAAAGAGAAAATTGCCAACGCCCTTCAACTACCCTATTCCAACGCCAAACTGGAAGCCACCAATAATCTTATCAAACTTATCAAGCGCAATGCCTTTGGATTTCGGAACTTTGAAAACTTCAAAAAACGGATTTTTATCGCTCTGAATATCAAAAAAGAAAGGACGAAATTTGTCCTTTCT
>NZ_NCVC01000002.1:0-365 GCF_002096735.1 Streptococcus mitis
CAAAAGGAGGATGTGGGATTCGAACCCACGCACGCTTTTACACGCCTGACGGTTTTCAAGACCGTTCCCTTCAGCCGGACTTGGGTAATCCTCCATACTATTCAAATGGACCTTGTAGGACTTGAACCTACGACCACTCGGTTATGAGCCGAGAGCTCTAACCAGCTGAGCTAAAGGTCCAACAAGATCATTATAGCGGCGAAGGGGATCGAACCCCCGACCTCCCGGGTATGAACCGGACGCTCTAGCCAGCTGAGCTACACCGCCATATATCGGGAAGACAGGATTCGAACCTGCGACACCTTGGTCCCAAACCAAGTACTCTACCAAGCTGAGCTACTTCCCGAGTTAAATAGAAAAATGCA
>NZ_NCVC01000014.1:152734-184546 GCF_002096735.1 Streptococcus mitis
AGAACCAGCTGAAACAACAGATATCCAAGGTAAAGAACAAACTGGTAAACCAACATTCACTCCAGGTAATCCAAATGTTCCAATGGATGATGAAGTACCAGCAACATTCGAAGATGGTTCAAAAGAAAAAGTTATTCCAGGCGAAGGAACATACACAGTTGCACCAGATGGCACAGTAACCTTCACACCAGAAAAAGGATTCACAGGTAAAGGAACAGGCGTAACCGTTAAACGTGTAGATAAGAATGGTACACCAGTCACAGCTAAATACACCCCAACAGTAACACCAGTAACACCAACAGCGGAACCAGCTGAAACAACAGATATCCAAGGTAAAGAACAAACTGGTAAACCAACATTCACTCCAGGTAATCCAAATGTTCCAATGGATGATGATACTCCAGCAACCTTCGAAGATGGATCAAAAGAAAAAGTTATTCCAGGCGAAGGAACATACACAGTTGCACCAGATGGCACAGTAACCTTCACCCCAGAAAAAGGATTCACAGGCAAAGGAACAGGCGTAACTGTTAAACGTGTAGATAAGAATGGCACACCAGTGACAGCTAAATACACTCCAACAGTAGCACCAGTAACACCAACAGGAATAGACGCTGTAACAGAAGATGTTCAAGGTTCAACTCAAACAGGTAAACCAACATTTGAAGGTGGAAAAGTAACAGTCAATGGTGAAGAAAAAACTGTAGAAATCGATGAAGATAAACCAGCTAAATTGGTAGATCCAAAAACAGGTGATCCAGTTGATTCAGTAACTATCGAAGGCGAAGGAACATATACAGTGTCTCCTGACGGAACAGTTACCTTTACACCAGAGAAGAACTTCACAGGTAAGGGAACAGGTGTAACAGTTCAACGCGAAGATAAGAACGGCACACCAGTTAAAGCTACTTACACACCAGTTGTAAAACCAGCAACACCAACAAGTTCAGATGTTATCACTACAAATGTTCAAGGTGCTACTCAATCAGGAACACCAACATTTGAAGGTGGCAAAGTAACAGTCAACGGTGAAGAAAAAACTGTAGAAATCGATGAAACTGTTAAACCAACATTTGATGATGGTACAACTGAGAAGAAAGTACCAGGTGAAGGAACATACACAATCGATGAGAACGGAACAGTAACCTTTACACCAGAGAAGAACTTCACTGGTCAAGCAACAGGTGTAACAGTGAAACGTGTAGATAAGAATGGTACACCAATCACAGCTAAGTACACTCCAGTAGTTGTTCCAGTATCACCAACTTCAAAAGATACTGAATCAGAAGGTCCTAAAGGACAAACTCAATCAGGAACACCAACATTTGAAGGTGGAAAAGTTACAATCAACGGTAAGGAAGTTCCAGTTGAAATCGATGAAACAGTTAAACCAACATTTGACGATGGCACAACTGAGAAGAAAGTACCAGGTGAAGGAACATACACTATCGATGAAAACGGTAAAGTAACCTTCACACCAGAACCTGACTTCGTAGGAAAAGCTAAAGGTGTAACAGTTAAACGTGTAGATAAGAATGGTACACCAGTAACAGCTACTTACACTCCAACAGTTCGTCCTGATACTTCATTCGTTGATAAAGATGGTAACCCACTTTCACCAACAGAAGATGGAACTAAACCAACTAAAGACATCCCAGGATACAAGATTGTTAAAACTGAGATCGACGAAAAAGGAAATACAAAACACATCTATGAGAAAGTGACAACGACTTATAAAGATAAAGATGGCAATGTAATTCCAAACTATCCAACAGAAGACGGCGAACAACCTAAGAAAGATATCCCAGGTTACCGCTTCGTAGAAACTAAGAAACTTCCAAATGGAGATACAGAGCACGTCTACGAAAAAGTTAAGACATCATTCAAGGATAAAGACGGAAACGAGATTCCAGGTAATCCAAGTGAAGATGGCGACCAACCTAAGAAAGATATTCCAGGTTACCGCTTCGTAGAGACTAAGAAACTTCCAAATGGCGATGTAGAACACGTCTACGAAAAAGTTAAGACATCATTCAAGGATAAAGAAGGAAACGAGATTCCAGGTAATCCAAGTGAAGATGGCGACCAACCTAAGAAAGATATTCCAGGTTACCGCTTCGTAGAAACTAAGAAACTTCCAAATGGCGATGTAGAACACGTCTACGAAAAAGTTAAGACATCATTCAAGGATAAAGACGGAAACGAGATTCCAGGTAATCCAAGTGAAGATGGCGACCAACCTAAGAAAGATATTCCAGGATACCGCTTCGTAGAAACTAAGAAACTTCCAAATGGAGATACAGAGCACGTCTACGAAAAAGTTAAGACATCATTCAAGGATAAAGACGGAAATGAAATTCCAAACTATCCAACAGAAGATGGCGACCAACCTAAGAAAGATATCCCAGGATACCGCTTCGTAGAAACTAAGAAACTTCCAAATGGCGATATCGAACATGTCTACGAAAAAGTAACACAACCAGCTCCAACACCTTCACCTGTTCCTCAACCAAATCCAGGTAAACAAAATACAACTATTTGGACTGATGAGAATGGAAATCCATTGAAACCAACTGAGCCAGGTTCTAAAGAACCAGGAACAATTCCAGGTTACGAATATGTGAAGACTGTAACGGATCCAGCTGGAACTATCAAGCATATCTTCAGAAAAGTTGAAATGCCAACTCCAGTTGATCCAAGTCAACCAGTACAACCAGTTGAGCCAGCTACTCCAGCAATGCCTGAACAGCCAGCTAAACCTCAAGTACCGGCTACTCCAGCACAACCAGCACAACCAACAGCAGTCAAAGAAGCTGAAGGTAAGCGTGAATTGCCAAATACTGGTACAGAAGACCATGCTAACCTTGCAGCACTTGGACTTCTCGGAGTATTGAGTGGATTTGGTCTTGTAGCTCGCAAGAAGAAAGAAGACTAAGCTTTCTGATTGATATGATTTGTTTGTAATGAACATATCATCCCTAAAGCTGATGAATCATTCGATTCATCAGCTTTTTGCTGTTGTTACCAGAGTTACAAAGTGGAAATAGAAATCAGGCTCTTATACTCTTCGAGAATCTCTTCAAACCACGTCAGCTTCGCCTTGTCGTAAGTATGGTTACTGACTTCGTCAGTTCTATCCACAACCTCAAAACACTGTTTTGAGCAACCTACGGTTAACTTCCTAGTTTGCTCTTTGATTTTCATTGAGTATCAGTTGGGAAATATTGGTTATACTTTCTTCTTTTTGAGAAAATATGGTATAATAGAGAGTAAAAACTTTGAAAGAAAGAAAAAGATGAATTTAAAAGATTACATTGCAACAATTGAAAATTATCCGAAGGAAGGTATTACTTTCCGTGATATTAGTCCTTTGATGGCTGATGGAAATGCTTATAGCTATGCTGTCCGTGAAATCGTTCAGTATGCTACTGATAAGAAAATCGACATGATTGTAGGTCCTGAGGCTCGTGGTTTTATCGTAGGCTGTCCAGTTGCCTTTGAGTTGGGAATTGGTTTTGCACCTGTTCGTAAACCAGGTAAATTGCCACGCGAAGTCATTTCTGCTGACTATGAAAAAGAGTACGGTGTTGATACCTTGACTATGCATGCTGACGCTATCAAGCCAGGTCAACGAGTTCTTATCGTGGATGACCTCTTGGCAACAGGTGGAACTGTTAAGGCAACTATCGAGATGATTGAAAAACTTGGTGGTGTTGTAGCAGGTTGTGCTTTCCTTGTTGAATTGGATGAATTGAACGGCCGTGAAAAAATCGGTGACTACGATTACAAAGTTCTTATGCATTATTAATGAAAAACAGTCCCTAGGGCTGTTTTCTCTACATTAGGATATAAAAATAGACTATAGCTAGTTAGAGAAAAAGTATAATTGAAAACTATATCTTCTTGCAGTATAATAAAAGGACTAAGTGTTTGAGATTTGACTTCAAACACATTCAATTATTTCTAAAAGAGTACAGTTAGGAGAAGGTTATGCCGATTCGAATTGATAAAAAATTGCCAGCTGTTGAGATTTTACGGACAGAGAATATCTTTGTCATGGATGATCAACGTGCGGCCCACCAAGATATCCGTCCCTTGAAAATTTTGATTTTAAACCTAATGCCCAAAAAAGTGGTCACAGAGACCCAGTTGTTACGGCATTTAGCAAATACTCCTTTGCAATTGGACATAGACTTTCTCTATATGGAGAGCCACCGTTCCAAGACGACTCGTGCAGAGCATATGGAGACTTTTTATAAAACTTTTCCTGAAGTCAAGGACGAGTATTTTGATGGGATGATTATCACAGGGGCTCCGATTGAGCATTTACCATTTGAGGAAGTGGACTATTGGGAGGAATTCAGTCAGGTGCTTGAGTGGTCCAAGACCCATGTCTATTCGACCCTTCATATCTGCTGGGGTGCTCAAGCTGGGCTTTATCTGCGCTATGGTGTAGAAAAATACCAGATGGACAGTAAGCTATCAGGTATTTATCCTCAGGACACCCTAAAAGAGGGTCACCTTCTCTTTAGAGGTTTTGACGATAGCTATGTATCCCCTCATTCACGGCACACGGAGATTTCTAAGGAAGAAGTCTTAAACAAAACCAATCTCGAGATTTTATCAGAAGGACCTCAGGTTGGGGTTTCGATTTTGGCCAGTCGTGATTTACGTGAAATTTATAGTTTTGGGCATTTGGAATATGATCGTGATACCTTGGCAAATGAATATTTCCGAGATCGTGATGCAGGTCTAGATCCACATATTCCAGAAAATTACTTTAAGGATGATGATGTCAACCAGACACCTTGTCTATGTTGGTCTTCATCAGCAGCCCTCTTTTTCAGTAACTGGGTGAACTATGCCGTTTATCAGGAAACACCTTTTGACTGGAGAAAAATAGAAGATGATGCATCTGCATTTGGGTATTTATAAGAGGAATTATGACATATTTAGACGCTTTTAAATCAGGGAACTTGGTTTTACCGAGTGCCCTGCTCTTGCATTTTAAGGAACTCTTTCCTTCTAGCGACGATTTTCTGGTCTGGCAATTTTTCTATTTGCAAAATACGACAGGTTTGGAAGAAATGTCGCCAAGCCAGATTGCTGAAAGGATTGGCAAGGAAATTTCGGATGTCAATCAGGCTATTTCCAATCTGACGGAGAGGGGACTACTTCAGTATCGAACGATAGAATTGAATGGTGAAATCGAATTGCTTTTTGATGCTAGTTTGGCTTTGGAACGTTTGGATAATTTGCTTGGAGCAGCTCATTCAAGTTCAGACCAGTTGACACCTCAAAACCAGCTCAAAGATTTGGTGGAAACTTTCCAGCAGGAATTAGGGCGCTTGTTGACTCCTTTTGAGATTGAGGATTTGACCAAGACACTAAAGGAAGATGGGACCAGTGCTGACTTGATTAAGGAAGCTCTTCGTGAAGCTGTTTTGAATGGAAAATCAAACTGGAAGTACATTCAGGCGATTTTGAGAAATTGGCGCCATGAAGGTATCAAAAGTGTGGCTCAAATAGAGGCCAAACGGGTAGAGAGAGAAGCAAGCAATCCTCAGTTGACACAGGTATCGGCAGATTTCAGAAATGCCATGGATCTTTGGAAGGATTAATCCATGCAAGCAGGCTTGAAATCCGAGTAAGATTTGCAAGCTGTGTTTAATTGTGATAAAATAAATAGAAAATAAATTGAAAAAAGAGGTATGTGAAATGTCACGTAAACCATTTATCGCTGGTAACTGGAAAATGAACAAAAATCCAGAAGAAGCTAAAGCATTTGTTGAAGCAGTAGCATCAAAACTCCCTTCATCAGATCTTGTTGAAGCAGGTATCGCAGCTCCAGCTCTTGATTTGACAACTGTTCTTGCTGCTGCAAAAGGTTCAAACCTTAAGGTTGCTGCTCAAAACTGCTACTTTGAAAATGCAGGTGCCTTCACTGGTGAAACAAGCCCACAAGTTTTGAAAGAAATCGGTACTGACTATGTTGTTATCGGTCACTCAGAACGCCGTGACTACTTCCATGAAACTGACGAAGATATCAACAAAAAAGCAAAAGCAATCTTTGCAAACGGTATGCTTCCAATCATCTGTTGTGGTGAGTCACTTGAAACTTACGAAGCTGGTAAAGCTGCTGAATTTGTAGGTGCTCAAGTATCTGCTGCATTGGCTGGATTGACTGCTGAACAAGTTGCTGCATCAGTTATCGCTTACGAGCCAATCTGGGCTATCGGTACTGGTAAATCAGCTTCACAAGACGACGCACAAAAAATGTGTAAAGTTGTTCGTGACGTTGTAGCTACTGACTTTGGTCAAGAAGTTGCGGACAAAGTTCGTGTTCAATACGGTGGTTCTGTTAAACCTGAAAACGTTGCTTCATACATGGCTTGCCCAGACGTTGACGGTGCCCTTGTAGGTGGTGCGTCACTTGAAGCAGAAAGCTTCTTGGCTTTGCTTGACTTTGTAAAATAATCAGTAGCAAAAGCTAGGTGGAACAGCATTCAGATGTCTGTTCCATTTTTTATAGGAGAGGAAAGATTGAAAACAAAGATTGGAAAAATTGGATTAGCAAGTGCCTTTTTTCTTGGATTGATAGTTAATCAGGTGGCTGCAAATGAAGCTGAAGCGAAAGCATCTTCGGAAGAAAGCAGTGTTCAAGCTTCTTCTAGTAAGGTAGAAGAAAAGAAATCAGAAACGACCACAAGTCAAAAAGAAGAAGAGAAAAAGGTTGAGACTTCTTCTAGTCAGCGTCCAGAGAAAAAGGAAGAAGTAAAAGAGACGCGAGCTAGTAGTCAGAAAGAAGAAAGTAAGCCAAATTCAACATCAGCACATTGGGAAGGTGACTTCTATGTAAAAGCAGATGGTTCAAAAGCTAAGAGTGAGTGGATCTTCGATACTAGCTACAAGGCTTGGTTCTATATAAAAGCAGATGGTCGTTATGCTCAAAAAGAATGGTATGGAAACTACTACCTCAAAGCGGGTGGTTACATGGCTAAAAATGAATGGGTTTACGATAACAATTATAAGAGTTGGTTCTACCTCAAGGCAGACGGTTCTTATGCAGAGCAAGAATGGCAGAAAATCAATGGCAAATGGTACTATTTCAAGAAGTGGGGTTATATGGCTAAAAGTCAGTGGCAAGGAAATTATTTCTTGAATGGTCAAGGTGCCATGATGCAAAACGAATGGCTTTATGATAATCATTATAAGAGTTGGTTCTATCTTAAGGCAGATGGTTCTTATGCTAATGAACAGTGGCAAAAGATTGATGGAAAGTGGTATTATTTCAAGAAGTGGGGATACATGGCTCAAGATGAGTGGCATGGAAACTACTATCTTACTGAAAGTGGTGTCATGGCAACAGGTGAGTTAATCATGGACGATACTCGTTATACTTTTGCTGATTCAGGGGAACTGAAAGAAAAGAAAGCCTTGAATGTTGGTTGGGTTTATCGAAATGGACACCGTTATTTCTTTAACCATCGTGAAGAACAGGTCGGAACTGACCGTGCTAAGAAGGTTATTGATGTCAGTGAGCATAATGGCCGCATTAGTGATTGGAAAAAGGTTATCCAGGAAAATGGGGTTGATGGCGTTATTGTTCGCTTGGGATATAGCGGTGTAGAAGATAAGGAATTGGCTTATAATATTCAAGAATTTAATCGACTAGGCATTCCTTATGGTGTTTATCTTTATACCTATGCAGAAAATGAAACAGATGCTGAGAATGATGCCAAGCAGACTATTGAACTCTTGAAGAAATACAAGATGAACTTATCTTATCCAATCTACTATGATGTTGAAAACTGGGAGTATGAAAATAAATCTAAGAAAGCTCCAGCAGATACAGACACTTGGGTTAAAATCATTAATAAGTATATGGAAACCATGAAGCATGCTGGTTACCAAAACGTGAAAGTTTATAGCTATCGTAAACTTTTGCAAACTCGTTTGAATCATCCAAATATTTTACAACATGTAAACTGGGTTGCAGCTTATACGGATGCGCTTGATTGGAACAATCCTCATTATTCAGGAGAAAAAGGATGGCAATATACTTCATCTGACTCTCTTAAAGGGATTCGAGGACAGGTTGATGTCAGTGTCTGGTATTAAGATGTAAAACTGAGAAAAGAGCCTACAAATTGTATGCTCTTTTCTTTATTTTATCTCTGTTAAGAGAGTTTGAAAGTGACTGGGTTTCATTCTAAAAAATTCTTAAATTATCAGTCTATTGCAACTTTTCTCATGTGAGTCATTTGGCTTGCTATTGGTTTTCCTTAGTAGTATACTAAGGTAGTAACCAGTAAGAAGTGGTTACAAATAATAATGAATGAGGTAAAATAAAATGGTAGAATTGAAAAAAGAAGCAGTAAAAGACGTAACATCATTGACAAAAGCAGCGCCAGTAGCATTGGCAAAAACAAAGGAAGTATTGAACCAAGCTGTTGCTGATTTGTACGTAGCTCACGTTGCTTTGCACCAAGTACACTGGTATATGCGCGGTCGTGGTTTTCTTGTGTGGCATCCAAAAATGGATGAATACATGGACAGCCTTGATGGCTATCTTGACGAAATCAGCGAACGTTTGATTACACTTGGTGGCAGCCCATTCTCTACTTTGACAGAATTCCTTCAACATAGTGAAATCGAAGAAGAAGCTGGTGAATACCGTAATGTTGAAGAAAGCTTGGAACGTGTCCTAGATGTTTATCGTTATCTCATCACTCTGTTCCAAAAAGCTTTGGATGTTACTGATGAAGAAGGTGATGATGTGACAAACGATATCTTTGTTGGTGCTAAAGCTGAACTTGAGAAAACGGTTTGGATGCTTGCGGCAGAACTTGGACAAGCACCTGGTTTGTAAGAAATAGAATAATCATATAAAAATCTGTAGGATGCCTCTTACGGATTTTTTTCTATTCTGTAAGCTATTCCAAACCAGTCTTTTTTTGAGTTTTTTGATAAAATAGTACTATCAGTGAAAAGGATGGAAGCATGACTAAGAAAATTGTAGCTATTTGGGCCCAGGATGAAGAGGGTGTGATTGGTAAGGACAATCGTCTGCCTTGGCATTTGCCAGCAGAACTGCAACACTTCAAAGAAACAACTCTGAATCATGCTATCTTGATGGGGCGCGTGACCTTTGATGGGATGGGACGTCGACTGCTTCCAAAACGGGAAACTCTGATTTTGACGCGTAATTCTGAAGAAAAGATAGACGGGGTTACTACTTTTCAGGATGTCCAGTCTGTCTTGGACTGGTATCAGGCTCAAGAAAAGAATCTTTATATTATCGGTGGGAAGCAAATTTTTCAGGCTTTTGAACCCTATTTGGATGAAGTCATTGTGACTCAAATTCATGCTCGGGTGGAGGGAGATACCTATTTCCCTGAGGAGTTTGACTTGTCTCTTTTTGAGACGGTTTCAAGCAAATCTTATACCAAAGATGACAAAAATCCTTATGATTTTACCATCCAATACCGCAAGAGAAAGGAAGTCTAATGGAACGTAGTATATTTGGTTTTTTCACAGCCATGCTGTGTTTGGTCTGCTTGCTTGCAGGAGCACAGGCTTTTCGTAAAAAGCGCTATGGACTTTCTGTCCTGCTCTGGTTAAATGCCTTTACCAATTTGGTCAATAGTGTCCATGCTTTTTACATGACCTTATTTTAGATAGAATGACAGTATAGAATAGAACGGAAGGAAATCATGCCTACAAATAGGAATAATGATATGATGGTTTATTGCTCATTTTGTGGCAAAAGCCAAGAAGAAGTACAAAAAATAATCGCTGGGAACAACGCCTTTATCTGTAATGAATGTGTGGAGTTGGCCCAGGAAATCATTCGGGAGGAGTTGGCTGAGGAAGTCTTGGCAGACTTGTCTGAGGTACCAAAACCAATTGAACTCCTCCATATCTTGAACCACTATGTAATCGGTCAAGATCGTGCCAAGCGTGCCTTGGCAGTTGCAGTTTACAACCACTACAAACGCATCAATTTCCACGATACGCGTGAAGAGTCAGAAGATGTGGATTTGCAGAAGTCAAACATCTTGATGATTGGTCCAACTGGTTCAGGGAAAACTTTCCTTGCTCAGACCTTGGCTAAGAGCTTAAATGTGCCTTTTGCTATTGCGGATGCGACAGCTCTTACTGAGGCTGGTTATGTAGGTGAGGACGTGGAAAACATCCTCCTCAAACTATTGCAGGCTGCTGACTTTAACATTGAGCGCGCAGAGCGTGGCATTATCTACGTGGATGAAATTGACAAGATTGCTAAGAAGAGCGAGAACGTCTCGATCACACGTGACGTTTCTGGTGAAGGGGTGCAACAAGCCCTTCTCAAGATTATCGAGGGAACCGTTGCTAGTGTTCCGCCTCAAGGTGGACGAAAACATCCGCAACAAGAGATGATTCAAGTAGATACCAAAAACATCCTCTTCATCGTGGGTGGTGCCTTTGATGGTATTGAAGAAATTGTCAAACAACGTCTGGGTGAAAAAGTCATCGGATTTGGTCAAAATAATAAAGCGATTGATGAAAATAGCTCTTACATGCAAGAAATCATTGCAGAAGATATTCAAAAATTTGGTATTATCCCTGAGTTGATTGGACGTTTGCCTGTCTTTGCTGCTCTTGAACAATTAACAGTAGATGATTTGGTTCGTATCTTGAAAGAACCAAGAAATGCCTTGGTGAAACAGTATCAAACCTTGCTTTCTTACGATGATGTCGAGTTGGAATTTGACGACGAAGCTCTTCAAGAGATTGCCAATAAGGCTATCGAACGCAAAACGGGTGCGCGTGGTCTTCGCTCGATTATCGAAGAAACCATGCTAGATGTCATGTTTGAAGTACCGAGTCAGGAAAATGTGAAATTGGTCCGTATCACAAAAGAAGCTGTCGATGGAACAGATAAACCAATCCTAGAAACAGCCTAGAGGTGACTATGGAACTTAATACACACAATGCTGAAATCTTGCTCAGTGCGGCTAATAAATCCCACTACCCACAGGATGAACTTCCAGAGATTGCTCTAGCAGGACGTTCAAATGTTGGTAAATCTAGCTTTATCAACACAATGCTGAACCGCAAGAATCTAGCCCGAACATCAGGTAAACCTGGTAAAACCCAGCTTCTTAATTTCTTTAACATTGACGACAAGATGCGCTTTGTGGATGTTCCTGGTTATGGCTATGCCCGTGTTTCTAAAAAGGAACGTGAAAAGTGGGGGCGAATGATAGAGGAGTACTTAACGACTCGGGAAAATCTCCGTGCAGTGGTCAGTCTAGTTGACCTTCGTCATGATCCGTCAGCAGATGATGTGCAGATGTACGAATTTCTCAAGTATTATGAGATTCCAGTCATCATTGTGGCAACCAAGGCGGACAAGATTCCTCGTGGTAAATGGAACAAGCATGAATCAGCAATCAAAAAGAAATTAAACTTTGACCCAAGTGACGACTTTATCCTCTTTTCATCTGTCAACAAGGCAGGGATGGATGAGGCTTGGGATGCAATCTTAGAAAAATTGTGAGGAAAAGAAAATGGCAAAAACAATTCATACAGATAAGGCCCCAAAGGCTATCGGACCATATGTTCAAGGAAAAATCGTTGGCAACCTTTTGTTTGCTAGCGGTCAAGTGCCCCTATCTCCTGAAACTGGGGAAATCGTTGGAGAAACGATCCAAGAACAGACAGAACAAGTCTTGAAAAACATCGGTGCTATTTTGGCTGAAGCAGGAACAGATTTTGACCATGTTGTCAAAACAACTTGCTTCTTGAGCGATATGAACGACTTTGTTCCTTTTAACGAGGTTTACCAAACGGCCTTTAAAGAGGAATTCCCAGCTCGTTCAGCTGTGGAGGTAGCTCGTCTTCCTCGTGATGTAAAAGTCGAAATTGAAGTTATCGCAGAGATTGGATAAGCTAGTTGAAGTTTGGTTCTGCCAAACTTCTTTTGATATAAGGAGAAAAAGATGACAAAGAAACAACTTCACTTGGTGATTGTGACAGGGATGAGTGGCGCAGGGAAAACAGTTGCTATTCAGTCCTTCGAAGA
Source organism: Streptococcus mitis (assembly GCF_002096735.1). Classification (GTDB taxonomy): domain Bacteria; phylum Bacillota; class Bacilli; order Lactobacillales; family Streptococcaceae; genus Streptococcus; species Streptococcus mitis_CZ. Next base: position 164,805 of record NZ_NCVC01000014.1, read on the forward strand.
TTTGGGTTATTTTACTATTGACAATATGCCGCCAGCTCTCTTGCCTAAGTTTTTGCAGTTGGTGGAAACAAAGGAAGACGACCATAAGTTGGCCTTGGTAGTGGATATGCGTAGCCGTTCTTTCTTTTCAGAAATTCAAGCTGTCTTGGATGAGTTGGAAAATCAAGATGATTTGGATTTCAAAATTCTCTTTTTGGATGCAGCTGATAAGGAATTGGTTGCTCGTTACAAGGAAACCAGACGGAGTCACCCACTAGCAGCAGACGGTCGTATTTTAGATGGAATCAAGTTGGAACGTGAACTCTTGGCACCTTTGAAAAATATGAGTCAAAATGTTGTGGATACGACAGAACTTACTCCACGTGAGCTGCGCAAAACCATTGCAGAGCAGTTTTCAGATCAAGAGCAAGCCCAGTCTTTCCGTATCGAAGTCATGTCTTTTGGTTTTAAATATGGAATCCCAATTGATGCGGACCTAGTCTTTGATGTCCGTTTCTTGCCAAATCCCTATTACCTTCTAGAACTGAGAAACCAAACGGGTGTGGATGAACCTGTTTATGATTATGTCATGAACCATCCTGAGTCAAAAGACTTCTATCAACATTTGTTGGCCTTGATTGAGCCAATTTTGCCAAGTTACAAAAAGGAAGGGAAGTCCGTTTTGACCATTGCCATGGGTTGTACGGGTGGGCAACACCGTAGTGTGGCCTTTGCTAAACGCTTGGCGCAGGACTTATCCAAGAATTGGCCTGTCAATGAAGGGCATCGAGACAAAGACCGAAGAAAGGAAACGGTAAACCGTTCATGAGAAAACCAAAGATAACGGTGATTGGTGGAGGGACTGGAATCCCCGTCATTTTAAAAAGTCTGCGTGAAAAAGATGTGGAAATCGCTGCTATCGTAACGGTGGCAGATGATGGCGGTTCTTCAGGTGAACTCCGAAAAAATATGCAGCAGTTGACACCGCCAGGTGACCTCCGTAATGTTCTCGTGGCCATGTCGGATATGCCTAAGTTTTATGAGAAGGTCTTTCAGTACCGCTTTTCTGAAGATGCGGGAGCCTTTGCTGGCCATCCATTGGGAAATCTCATTATCGCTGGCCTGTCAGAAATGCAGGGTTCGACCTATAATGCCATGCAGTTACTGAGCAAATTTTTCCATACAACAGGGAAAATTTATCCTTCCAGTGATCATCCTTTGACCCTGCATGCAGTCTTTCAGGATGGGACAGAAGTGGCTGGAGAGAGCCATATTGCAGACCATCCAGGCATGATTGACCATGTTTATGTAACCAATACCCTCAACGATGATACTCCTCTGGCCAGTCGTCGAGTAGTGCAGACTATTCTTGAAAGTGACATGATTGTCCTCGGACCTGGTTCCCTCTTTACCTCTATTTTGCCCAATATCGTGATTAAGGAAATCGGGCAAGCGCTTTTGGAAACCAAGGCAGAAATCGCCTATGTCTGCAATATCATGACCCAACGTGGGGAGACAGAACACTTTACAGATAGTGATCACGTGGAAGTCTTGCATCGTCACCTTGGCCGACCTTTTATCGACACTGTCTTGGTGAATATCGAAAAAGTGCCTCAGGAATACATGAATTCCAACCGGTTTGATGAATATTTGGTGCAGGTGGAACATGATTTTGCTGGTCTTTGTAAGCAAGTTCCGCGTGTGATTTCATCCAACTTTCTTCGTCTGGAAAATGGGGGTGCCTTCCACGATGGGGATTTGATAGTGGACGAATTGATGCGCATTATACAGGTGAGAAAATGAGTTTCACAGTAGCAGTAAAAGAAGAAATCCTAGGTCAGCACCATCTAAGCCGGCATGAATTATCTGCCATTATCAAGATGTCTGGTAGCATCGGTCTCTCGACCTCGGGCCTAACCTTGTCTGTCGTGACAGAAAATGCCAAACTGGCTCGTCACCTCTATGAGTCCTTTCTCCATTTTTATGAAATCAAATCAGAAATTCGCCATCACCAACGGAGCAATCTTCGCAAGAATCGGGTCTATACCGTTTTTACAGATGAAAAAGTGCAGAACTTGTTAAGTGATTTGCACTTAGCAGACTCTTTCTTTGGTCTGGAAACAGGTATTGACGAGGAGATTTTATCAGACGAGGAAGCAGGTCGTGCTTATCTTTGTGGCGCTTTCTTGGCAAATGGAAGCATTCGTGACCCTGAGTCAGGTAAGTACCAGCTGGAAATCAGTTCTGTTTATCTAGACCACGCGCAAGGGATTGCCTCTCTTCTCCAGCAATTTTTACTGGATGCCAAGGTGCTTGAGCGCAAGAAGGGAGCTGTGACCTATCTCCAGCGTGCCGAAGATATTATGGACTTCTTGATAGTCATCGGAGCTATGCAGGCGCGTGATGATTTTGAGCGGGTTAAGATTTTGCGAGAAACCCGTAACGACCTCAATCGGGCCAATAATGCCGAGACGGCGAATATCGCTCGGACAGTCTCTGCCAGCATGAAGACTATCAACAATATCAGCAAAATCAAATATATCATGGGCTTAGAAAACCTGCCAGTGGATTTGCAGGAAGTGGCGCAGCTGCGGATTCAGCACCCAGACTACTCTATCCAGCAGTTAGCAGATAGCCTCAGCAATCCCCTTACAAAAAGTGGTGTCAACCACAGACTTAGAAAAATAAACAAGATTGCTGATGAACTATAAAACCACGAATCGTAGGACTCGTGGTTCTTTTTTATAAACTAGTTGAGTGTTTTGGTTGTACTTTTTGCTCAGGGTCGATGTAGTTGATAGCATTGTTGACAGCAGTTGGAGCTTCTCCGAGACCTGTCGCAATCAGGTCAATTTTTCCTTCATAGTAGCAGCAGTCACCGATAGCATAGATACCTGCTTTGCTAGATTCTTGCTTGCTATTGACGATAATCTTGTGACGGTTGAGGTCCAGACCCCAGTTTTTAAGGTTACCAACAGAAGATTTGAAACCATAGTTGACAAAGAGGTGGTCTATGTCAATAGTTTCTGTTTCATCAGATTTAACTTTTGTGATTTCCAATTTGTCAAGCGTTTTTCCATCTCCAAGGAGTTGGCTAGGAACGAATGGTGTCTTGATGGATACAGATGATTCTTGTAAGGCTTGAACACTGTGCTCCAAGGCGCGGAAATTATCTCTGCGGTGAACAAGGGTAGTTGGTGCAATTTTTTCAAAAGCCAAAGCCCAATCCACAGCCGAGTCTCCTCCACCAAGAATCGTCACTTTCTTACCAGCGTATTGCTGGATGTTGGAAACGTGGTAGTGGATATTTTCATAGCCTTCAACGCCTTCTAGTCCTAGAGGACGTGGTTTAAAGGCACCGCCACCCATAGCGATGATAACTGTTTTAGTCAGGTGACTTCCTTTAGAAGTTGTGATGACAAATCCTTCTTCTTGTTTTTCAATCTCAAGAACCGTTTCATTGAGATGAATAGGGGTATCAAATTCATTTAATTGCTCGATTAGACGGTTAGTCAACTCTTCTCCAGTCAGATTTGGGAAACCTGGGACGTCGAGTATTTCCTTTTCAGGATAGAGAATAGCAGGTTGGCCACCTAGTTGGGGAAGGGAGTCGATGATTTGGACCTTGGCTTGGCGTAGGTGGGCATAGAAGGCTGCAAAAAGCCCGACAGGACCACCACCTACAATGGTAATATCATAGAGTTGAGACATGGTTTCTCCTTTGTTTTTTCTAGTCAATTTATTTTATCATATTTTTCCTTAATTTAAAATGAAGTAGGATAGGGAAAAAAATGCCAGAAAAATGGTATAATAGAAAGGAATGTGTTTGGACAGAGAGGAGACAGCAGATGAACTTTCAACAATTATCCAACCTGCAATATTGGACTAGCTTGTTTTCTAGTCCTTGGAGTATTGCCATCAATGTGTTTGATATTTTGATTGTGGCCTATATTTTATATCGTTTTACAAAAGCGATAGCTGGCACCAAGATTATGATTTTGGTGCGTGGGGTCGTGATCTTTGTATTAACCCAGGTTGTGGCCAATATCCTTGGTTTAACAACGATTTCTTGGTTGATTAATCAGATTATCACCTATGGGGTTATTGCTGCGGTTGTTATCTTCTCTCCAGAGATTCGGACTGGTTTGGAACGCTTGGGAAGGGCGACAGATTTCTTTTCTACTGCTCAAATTAGTGCAGAGGAGCAAATGATTCGTGCCTTTGTCAAGTCGGTTGAATATATGAGTCCCCGTAAGATTGGTGCTCTGGTTGCCATTCAACGAGTTCGGACCTTACAAGAATACATCGCGACAGGAATTCCCTTGGATGCCAAAATTTCGGCAGAACTCCTCATCAATATTTTTATTCCCAACACTCCTCTACACGATGGTGCTGTGATTATCAGAGAAAATCGAATAGCAGTAACCTCTGCCTATCTGCCCTTGACAGAAAGCACAGGGATTTCCAAGGAATTTGGGACCAGACACCGGGCGGCTATCGGTTTATCAGAAGTGTCCGATGCCTTGACCTTTATCGTCTCAGAGGAAACAGGTGGTATTTCTATTACCTACAATGGGGTTTTCAAGCATGATTTGACGATTGAAGAATTTGAAGCAGAGCTACGTGCAATTCTTGTGCCAGCTGTTGAGGAAAAAGTCAGTTTTAAGGACCGTTTGCTAGGAGGTTGGAAATATGAGAAAAAATAGTCTATATATCATTTCATCTCTCTTTTTTGCTTGTGTCTTATTTATCTATGCAACGTCAACCAACTTTCAAAATAGCAATACCGCAAGGCAGGTCAAATCAGAAACCTATACCAATACGATAACGAACGTTCCTATCGATATTCACTATGATGCTGACCAGTATTTCATTAGCGGATTTGCATCAGAGGTTTCAGTTGTGCTGACAGGTGCCAATCGTGTGACCTTGGCCAGCGAAATGCAGGAGAGCACTCGTAAGTTTAAGGTAACTGCTGATTTGACGGATGCCAGTGTTGGAACGATTGAAGTTCCCTTGAATATTGAAAATCTTCCAAGCGGATTGACTGCTGTGGCAACGCCTCAAAAGATTACAGTGAAAGTTGGGAAGAAGGTTAAGCGAGATGGGATGATTGTTGTGCCACAAGTTGACCAAAGCCAGATTGATTCCAAGCTACAAATTGATAGTGTAACCGTGTCAAACGAACGAGTTTCTGTCACAACTGACCAAGAAACACTAGCTAAAATTGATCGTATTATTGCGCTTTTACCAACTAGCGAACGGATTACGGGTAATTATAGTGGTTCAGTACCTTTGCAGGCAATCGATCGCAATGGTGTTGTCTTACCAGCAGTTATTACTCCGTTCGATACAACAATGAAGGTGACTACAAAACCAGTGGCACCAAGTTCAAGCACATCAAATTCAACTACAAGCAGTTCGTCGGAGACATCTTCGTCAACGAAAGCAACTAGTTCAAAAACGAATTAAAAATAGAAAAAGGATTTTATAAAAATGGGTAAATATTTTGGGACTGATGGAGTCCGTGGAGAAGCTAACGTAGAATTAACGCCAGAATTGGCCTTTAAACTAGGACGTTTTGGAGGCTATGTTCTTAGTCAACATGAAACGGAAGCACCGAAAGTTTTAGTAGGACGCGATACACGTATTTCTGGGGAAATGCTAGAATCTGCCTTGGTGGCAGGTCTCCTCTCTGTAGGGATTCACGTCTACAAACTTGGTGTTCTGGCAACACCAGCAGTAGCTTACTTGGTAAAAACTGAAGGAGCAAGTGCAGGTGTCATGATTTCTGCCAGCCACAACCCAGCCCTTGATAATGGGATTAAGTTCTTTGGTGGTGATGGTTTCAAACTAGACGACGAAAAAGAAGCAGAAATTGAAGCCCTGCTCGATGCTGCGGAAGATACTCTTCCTCGTCCAAGTGCTGAAGGCTTGGGAACCTTGGTAGATTATCCAGAAGGCTTGCGTAAGTATGAAGGCTACCTTGTTTCAACTGGAACTCCTCTTGATGGAATGAAGGTTGCCTTGGATACAGCCAATGGTGCAGCTTCTACAAGTGCCCGTCAAATCTTTGCAGATCTTGGTGCTCAATTAACTGTTATCGGGGAAACACCAGATGGTCTTAACATCAACCTTAATGTTGGTTCAACCCACCCAGAAACCCTTCAAGAAGTGGTCAAAGAAAGTAGCTCAGCTATTGGTTTGGCCTTTGACGGAGACAGTGACCGCTTGATTGCTGTTGATGAAAATGGTGAGATCGTTGATGGTGACAAAATCATGTACATCATCGGAAAATACCTTTCTGAAAAAGGACAATTGGCTCAAAATACAATCGTGACAACTGTTATGTCCAACCTTGGTTTCCACAAGGCCTTGGACCGTGAAGGCATTAACAAGGCAGTCACTGCAGTTGGCGACCGCTATGTTGTGGAAGAAATGAGAAAATCAGGCTACAATCTTGGTGGTGAACAGTCTGGTCACGTCATCTTGATGGACTACAATACAACAGGTGATGGCCAATTATCTGCTGTTCAATTGACAAAAATCATGAAGGAAACTGGTAAGAGCCTGTCAGAGTTGGCAGCAGAAGTAACCATCTATCCACAAAAATTAGTCAATATCCGAGTGGAAAATGCCATGAAGGAAAAGGCCATGGAAGTGCCAGCTATCAAGGATATCATCGAGAAGATGGAAGAAGAAATGGCAGGGAATGGCCGTATCCTTGTTCGTCCAAGTGGAACAGAGCCCCTCTTGCGTGTTATGGCAGAAGCTCCTACAACAGAAGAAGTGGACTACTATGTTGATACTATCTCAGACGTAGTTCGAGCTGAAATTGGGATTGACTAAATCCTAGAAAACTAGATGAAAATAAAAAATTATGGTACAATAGCTTATAATATTGTAGCCAAGGGAGAAAGACATGAATCTTAAACGTGAACAAGAATTTGTTAGTCAGTATCATTTTGATGCGCGTAATTTTGAATGGGAAAATGAAAATGGAGCTCCTGAAACTAAGGTGGATGTGAACTTCCAATTAATTCAACATGACCAAGAAAATCAAGTGACTTCCTTGATTGTTGTCTTGAGTTTTATGATTGTCTTTGACAAATTTGTTATCAGTGGAACGATTTCCCAAGTGAACCATATCGATGGCCGTATTGTTAACGAACCAAGTGAATTGAACCAAGAAGAAGTGGAAACCTTGGCTCGTCCATGTTTGAACATGCTCAACCGTTTGACTTATGAAGTAACTGAAATTGCATTAGACTTACCAGGAATCAATTTGGAGTTCTAATATGAAATTAGCTGTTATCACAGATTCCTCTGCCTATCTCAGTGCAGAGGCCTTGCAAAGAGAAGATTTATATGTCTTGGATATTCCTGTCAATATTGATGGTGAGGAGTATGTCGAAGGTATTAATCTGACTGCTGAGGAATTTTACCAAAAAATGGCTCAGGCTTCTGAATTGCCTAAGACCAGTCAACCAAGTATTGCCAAGCTAGATGAGATTCTAACTTCGCTCAAAGAACAAGGCTATACCCATGCTTTGGGGCTTTTCCTATCTTCTGGAATTTCAGGTTTTTACCAAAATATCCAGTATATGATAGAAGAATATGAGGGTTTAACTATTGCTTTCCCAGACACTTTGATTACAAGTGCTCCTCTGGGTATCATGGTTGAAAGTGTCTTTAACTGGCGAGACCAGGGTGATGACTTTGCCATTATTCAGGATAAGTTAGCTATTCAAATTAGTCACACATCTGCTTTTATCATGGTGGATGATTTGGATCATTTGGTAAAAGGGGGGCGCCTTTCAAATGGAGCTGCGATTTTGGGCAATCTGCTAAGCATTAAGCCAATCCTCTATTTCAATGACCAAGGTGTGATTGAAGTGTACGAAAAAGTTCGTACTGAAAAGAAAGCAACTAAGCGGTTAATTGAGATTATCAAGGAAGCCACAGCTTCAGGCCAATACCGTATCATTGTCATTCACGGGAATGCTCCTGAAAAGGCTGAAGAATTGCGTCAGCACTTGCTTGAATCTGGAGTAGGTACGGATATTTCACTTGCTACATTTGGTAGTGTCATTGGAACACACCTAGGAGCAGGAAGCATTGCTCTGGGTTATATTCCAGTGATTTAGTTGGCGCTTCTAGGCTAGTTAAGAAATAGCAATTGAACACGGACTACCTGCCTCTCGAAAAAAGATGCCTGTCTTGCCTTTCATGGAAAGTCAGCGCCACCCCCTATTTTTTACGGGCAGCTAAGATCCTTTGTATCTTGATAATTGAACACGCCTTGAGCACTGTGTGAAAAATATAGTTCTTCCAAGGAGGAGACACTCCTTGATTAGAACTCCTATTTTCACTTTGTGTTCCTACAGGCTTTGTATCTTAAATAGGAGTAAAGATGAGTATTCGAGTAATTATTGCTGGTTTTAAGGGAAAGATGGGCCAGGCTGCTTGTCAGATGGTCTTGGTTGATCCAGACTTGGACTTGGTAGCAGTTTTGTATCCTTTTGAGTCTGAATCAGAATGGCAGGGTATTCCTGTTTTCAAGGATAAGGCTGATTTGGTTGGTTTTGAAGCGGATGTCTGGGTAGATTTTACTACTCCAACTGTTGCCTACGAAAATACACGTTTTGCTCTTGAAAATGGCTTTTCTCCAGTAGTTGGAACGACTGGTTTCACAAGTGAAGAAATTGCAGAGCTAAAAGCATTTTCTCGTGCTCGAGATTTGGGGGGCTTGATTGCTCCTAACTTTGCCTTGGGCGCTGTCTTGCTCATGCAATTTGCAAGGCAGGCTGCTAAATATTTCCCAAATGTGGAGATTATCGAGCTTCATCATGACAAGAAAAAGGATGCTCCGAGTGGCACAGCTATTAAAACAGCTGAGTTAATGGCAGAAGTTCGAGACTCTACCCAGCAAGGTGCGCCTGATGAGGAAGAATTGATTGTAGGTGCTCGTGGTGCTGACTTTGATGGCATGCGCATCCACTCAGTTCGTTTGCCAGGCTTGGTAGCCCATCAGGAAGTCATCTTTGGCAATCAGGGAGAAGGATTGACCCTCCGTCATGACTCCTATGATCGCAGCTCCTTCATGACAGGGGTGAATTTGGGAATTAAAGAAGTTGTCAAGCGTCATGAGCTTGTCTATGGATTAGAACACTTATTATGAGATTAACGCAAATGCCTTCTGAATTTCAGAAGGCTTTACCAGTATTAGAAAAAATTAAAGAAGCAGGTTTTGAGGCCTATTTTGTTGGAGGTTCTGTTCGAGATGCCCTCCTCAATCGTCCTATCCATGATGTGGATATTGCGACGTCTTCTTATCCAGAAGAAACCAAGCAGATTTTTCCGCGAACAGCCGATATCGGAATCGAGCATGGAACTGTCTTGGTCTTAGATGGGGACGAGGAGTATGAGGTGACTACTTTTCGGACAGAGGATGTCTATGTGGACTATCGCAGACCCAGTGCGGTCTCCTTTGTGCGCTCGCTAGAAGAAGACCTCAAGCGCCGTGATTTCACAGTCAACGCCTTTGCCTTGGACGATACAGGAGAAATCATTGACTTGTTCCATGGTTTAGAAGATTTAGAAAATCAAGTTTTGCGGGCGGTTGGAGTGGCAAGTGAGCGTTTCAACGAAGATGCTTTGCGGATTATGCGTGGCTTCCGTTTTCAGGCCAGTCTTGGCTTTGAGCTTGAGTCAGAAACATTTAAAGCTATGAAGACTTTGACGCCACTTTTGGAGAAAATTTCTGTGGAGCGTACCTTCGTTGAGTTTGATAAACTCTTGCTGGCTCCATTTTGGAGAAGGGGCTTGACTTCCATGATTGAGAGTCAAGCTTATGATTATCTCCCTGATATGGCATCTAGCCAGAACAAGCTCAACAGACTGTTTGATTTGGAGACTGATTTTACTTTTGAATCTTCTGAGCAAGCCTGGGCAGCTCTACTGTGGGCTTTGGAGATTGAAAATGCGCAGCCATTTTTGAAGGCTTGGAAGACCTCACGCCAGTTTGCTAAACAGGTACAGGATTTGCTGACTATTTTGGCTCTGCGTGAAAAGGGAGAATTGAGCAAGCGAGATTGTTACCGCTTTGACTTGGCTTTGCTTTTACAGGCTGAAAATCTTCGTCAGGCTCAAGGAAAAGAAGTCAACCCACAAGCTATCACAGAAACCTACCAGAGTTTGACCATTCATGATAAGAAAGAAATTCAGATTAATGGTGGCATTTTGATTAAGGAATATGGCTATCAACCTGGGCCAGATTTGGGAGAGATTTTAACAGAGATTGAATATGCCATTGTCGATGGAGAATTGGAAAATGACCGTCAAGCTATCCATGCTTATCTGAGGGAGAAAAAATGAGTGATTTTATCGTTGAAAAACTAAGTAAATCGGTTGGTGACAAGACCGTTTTTAAGGATATTTCATTTATCATCCATGACTTAGACAGAATTGGTCTGATTGGTGTCAATGGAACAGGGAAGACCACCCTTTTAGATGTCCTTTCTGGTGTTTCTGGCTTTGATGGGGATGTCAGTCCCTTTTCAGCTAAAAATGATTACCAGATTGGTTACTTGACCCAAGACCCTGATTTTGATGATAGCAAGACGGTCTTGGATACAGTCCTATCCAGCGATCTCAAGGAAATCCAGATTATTCGTGAGTATGAATTGATCATGCTCAACTACAGTGAGGACAAGCAGGCGCGTTTGGAACGGGTCATGGCAGAAATGGACTCTCTCCAAGCTTGGGAAATTGAGAGTCAGGTCAAGACGGTTCTTAGTAAGCTGGGTATTCAGGACTTATCTACTCCAGTTGGAGAATTGTCAGGTGGTCTGAGAAGACGGGTCCAGTTGGCGCAAGTTCTTCTTGGCAACCACGACCTATTGCTTCTGGATGAGCCGACCAACCATCTGGATATTGCGACTATTGAGTGGCTGACCCTCTTTTTGAAAAATTCTAAGAAGACCGTCCTTTTTATCACCCACGATCGCTATTTCCTAGACGCTTTGTCAACTCGGATTTTCGAATTGGATCGCGCAGGCTTGACCGAGTACCAGGGAAATTACCAGGACTATGTTCGCCTAAAGGCGGAACAGGATGAGCGCGACGCGGCTCTTCTTCACAAAAAAGAACAACTCTACAAACAAGAATTGGCCTGGATGCGCAGACAACCGCAGGCGCGTGCGACCAAGCAGCAGGCTCGTATCAATCGTTTCCATGATCTGAAAAAGGATGTTTCAGTGGGTGCTGCTGAGACAGACTTGACCATGAACTTTGAAACCAGTCGGATTGGGAAGAAAGTTATCGAGTTTCAGGATGTTTCCTTTGCCTATGAAAACAAGCCTATTTTGCAAGATTTTAATCTCTTGGTGCAAGCCAAAGATCGTATCGGAATTGTTGGGGACAATGGTGTTGGAAAATCAACCCTGCTCAACCTGATTGCAGGCATTCTTGAGCCGACAGCAGGACAAGTTGTGATTGGGGAAACTGTTCGCATCGCCTATTTCTCTCAGCAAATTGAGGGCTTGGATGAAAGTAAGCGAGTGATCAATTACTTGCAGGAAGTGGCAGAAGAGGTCAAGACCAGCGGTGGTTCTACGACTTCGATTGCAGAGCTGCTGGAGCAGTTCCTTTTCCCACGTTCGACACATGGAACCTTGATTGAGAAATTGTCTGGGGGAGAGAAAAAACGTCTTTATCTCCTCAAACTGCTCTTGGAAAAACCAAATGTTCTTCTCTTGGACGAACCGACAAATGACCTAGATATTGCGACTTTGACAGTTTTGGAGAATTTCTTGCAAGGCTTTGCTGGTCCAGTTTTGACTGTTAGTCACGACCGCTATTTCTTGGATAAGGTAGCGACTAAGATTCTGGCTTTTGAGGATGGTAAAATTCGTCCTTTCTTTGGTCATTACACCGACTATCTTGATGAAAAAGCCTTTGAAACAGATATGGCCCATCAAGTGCAAAAGGCCGATAAGGAGAAAGTGGTCAAGGTCCGTGAAGACAAGAAACGCATGACCTACCAAGAAAAGCAGGAGTGGGCAAGCATTGAAGGCGATATTGAAGCCTTGGAAAACCGTATCGCTGCTATTGAAGAGGAGATGCAGGCCAACGGCTCCGACTTTGGTAAGCTGGCTACTCTCCAAAAAGAACTAGATGAGAAAAATGAAGCACTCCTTGAAAAATACGAACGTTATGAATATTTAAGTGAGTTTGATAGCTAGAAGAATAGAAAAATCCCGTCTCATGACAGGATTTCTCTATTCTTTTTTGGTTTCTTGATGAAAGATATTTTGCCAAGTTTCGTGGCGACGCCAGATACTGGTATGGACAATTCCGTCCAATTCATAGCTGATGAGTTTTGTTTTCTGACTGATGGAAGTGATTTGGATGTCCTTGATAGCAGAATTCAAGTCTTTTTCGGCTTTATAGGCCTCTTTATTCATCTGTTCTCCATCTTGACGAATATAGACAAAATCGTCAGCCAAGAGTTCTTCCAGTTGATTTCCCTGATCAATCAATTGTTCGCGCATAAGCAATTTTTTGTAGACATTGTCTAAAATCTCATCCTCAGGAATTGGTGCTGGCTCGATATGGACATCGGTATCAAAGACGCCAAAACGTTCCTCCAGCATAGACTCGACTTGATCCGCGATTTCATGACTCTCAAAAACAGACAAGTCAGGATTCATTTCTAGTGTAATATCAAGGTAAATGTTGCTACCGTAGGTGCGACCTCTTTGAGATTTAACCTTGCTAATTTTGGGAATTTCCATAATGGCTTTTTGATAGTCCTCAAGCAGACGGTCGTCAAAACCATCTGAAAGACTAAAGGAAGATTCGATGAAGATATCATAGGCAGTTTTCAAGATAAAGAAAGTGATGATGATGGCAACCAGTTTATCCACAATAGGATAATTGAAACTGCTAGCTAGGATGGCAATGGTAGTACCAAGTGAGGTGACAGCATCAGAAAGATTGTCCTTGGCCGCAGCCTTCAGTGCCTTGGAGTTGGATTTCTTACTGAGGCGAGTATTGTAGAGATAAACTAGGAACATAATCGCTGCAGAAATGATTCCTAGAGTTGCACCTAGAGGGTCAATGACAGTTTCTTCTCGGCTGAGAATCTTTTGAATGGTATCCCTTAGAACATCAAAGCCAACATAGAACATGATAATAGAAGTGACCAAGCTAGCCAAATCTTCAATCTTCCAGTGGCCAAAACGGTGGTCTCGGTCAGCAGGCTGGCGTGCCATCCGGATTCCAATCAAGAGGGCCACATTTCCAATGATGTCCGACACGTTGTTAAAACCATCGGCCACCAAACTGGATGAATGGAGGAGGTGCCCAGTTGCTAATTTCGCTGCAGACAAGATCAAATAGGTCGAAATGCTGATAATGGCCCCACGCTCAGCTAACTTGAGATTTGAGATAGATTGCTTCATTCAACTTCCTTTCTAGTCATATAGCATTCTACCATTATACTGGTTTTCAAGGGAAAATTCAAATAAGTCAGTTTTTACTCTTTGAAAACTTTTCAAAATTTGGTATAATAGTACTACTCAAGGGAGTAGCTGGCAGAAACCTGTGATAGTGTCGTCATTCCGAATTTTATACTGAAAAGTATGCTTTCCGGCACTATCTTAAACAGCGAGACTTGTTATGATTAACAGGTCTCTTTTTGTTTGTCGTGAAAAGATACGATGAGGGAAAAGAGAGTCTGTTTTGCACACAATGTCAAGGAGGAGACACATGTCAAAAGAACAAAAACGCCAAGCGTTTTACACTCAGAGTCCTGAAGAGGTCTTGCAGGCTGTGGATGCGACCGAGCAAGGCTTGTCATCAAGTGAGGCAGAAAAGCGCCTTGCCGAATTTGGCCACAATGAACTCGAAGAAGGCGAGAAACGATCAATCCTGGTCAAATTCATCGAGCAATTTAAGGATTTGATGATTATTATCCTAGTTGCGGCAGCAATCTTGTCAGTTGTGACTTCTGGTGGGGAAGATATCGCAGATGCCATTATCATCCTAGCCGTGGTTATCATCAACGCTGCCTTTGGTGTTTACCAAGAAGGAAAAGCAGAAGAAGCTATCGAAGCCCTCAAATCCATGTCTAGTCCAGCTGCTCGCGTTCTTCGTGATGGTCATATGGCTGAGATTGACTCTAAAGAATTGGTACCAGGAGATATTGTTGCTCTCGAAGCAGGTGACGTGGTGCCAGCAGACCTACGTTTGCTTGAAGCCAACTCTCTTAAAATCGAAGAAGCAGCTCTTACAGGTGAGTCTGTGCCAGTCGAAAAAGACTTGACAGTTGAACTTGCTGCAGATGCTGGTATTGGGGACCGTGTCAATATGGCCTTCCAAAACTCAAACGTGACCTATGGTCGTGGGATGGGTGTTGTTGTCAATACAGGGATGTACACTGAAGTTGGTCATATCGCTGGTATGCTTCAAGATGCGGATGAGACAGATACACCACTTAAACAAAACTTGAACAACCTTTCTAAAGTCTTGACCTATGCTATCTTGGTTATTGCACTTGTTACTTTTGTAGTGGGTGTTTTCATTCAAGGGAAAAATCCACTCGGTGAGTTGATGATCTCTGTTGCCCTTGCCGTTGCAGCTATCCCAGAAGGGCTCCCAGCTATCGTAACTATTGTTCTTGCCCTTGGTACTCAAGTTTTGGCTAAAAGAAACTCTATCGTTCGTAAGTTGCCAGCAGTAGAAACTCTTGGTTCAACAGAAATCATCGCTTCTGATAAGACTGGTACGCTGACTATGAACAAGATGACAGTCGAAAAAGTCTTCTACGATGCGGTTCTACATGATTCAGCTGATGACATTGAGCTAGGTCTTGAAATGCCTCTTCTTCGTTCAGTTGTCTTGGCCAATGATACGAAAATTGATGTGGAAGGCAATCTGATTGGTGACCCTACTGAAACAGCCTTCATCCAGTATGCCTTGGATAAGGGTTACGATGTCAAAGGATTTTTAGAGAAATATCCTCGTGTGGCTGAGTTGCCATTTGACTCTGACCGTAAGCTCATGTCAACAGTTCACCCATTGCCAGATGGTAAATTCCTTGTAGCAGTCAAGGGTGCGCCAGACCAACTTTTGAAACGTTGTGTTCTTCGTGATAAGGCTGGGGATATTGCTCCGATTGATGAGAAGGTTACAAACCTCATTCATACAAACAACTCTGAAATGGCTCACCAAGCCTTGCGTGTCCTTGCAGGTGCTTATAAGATTATCGATAGCATTCCAGAAAATCTCACTTCTGAAGAGCTTGAAAATGATTTAATCTTTACTGGTTTGATTGGGATGATTGACCCTGAACGTCCTGAGGCAGCTGAGGCTGTTCGTGTAGCCAAGGAAGCTGGCATCCGTCCAATCATGATTACAGGTGACCATCAAGATACTGCAGAAGCTATTGCCAAACGTTTGGGAATCATTGATGCAAACGATACAGAAGGTCACGTTTTAACTGGTGCTGAGCTCAACGAACTATCTGATGAAGACTTTGAAAAAGTAGTTGGTCAATACTCTGTTTATGCGCGTGTATCTCCAGAGCATAAGGTTCGTATCGTCAAGGCTTGGCAAAAACAAGGTAAGGTCGTTGCCATGACAGGTGATGGTGTCAATGATGCGCCAGCTCTGAAAACAGCAGATATCGGAATCGGTATGGGAATCACTGGTACAGAGGTTTCTAAAGGGGCTTCAGACATGATTCTTGCTGACGACAACTTTGCGACTATCATCGTCGCAGTGGAAGAAGGACGTAAGGTCTTCTCAAATATTCAAAAGACTATTCAGTACTTACTTTCTGCCAATACTGCTGAAGTATTAACCATCTTCCTATCAACCTTGTTTGGTTGGGATGTCTTACAGCCAGTTCATCTTTTGTGGATCAACTTGGTAACCGATACTTTCCCAGCAATTGCACTAGGTGTTGAACCTGCTGAGCCTGGTGTCATGAACCATAAACCACGTGGACGAAAGGCAAGCTTCTTCTCAGGTGGTGTTTTGAGTTCTATCATCTATCAAGGTGTACTCCAAGCAGCTATTGTTATGAGTGTTTATGGCCTTGCGATTACTTACCCAGTTCATGTGGGTGACAATCATGCCATTCACGCAGATGCCCTTACTATGGCCTTTGCAACCCTTGGCTTGATTCAGCTCTTCCATGCCTACAATGTGAAATCTGTTTACCAATCCATCTTAACAGTTGGCCCATTCAAGTCTAAGACCTTCAACTGGTCTATCTTGGTATCCTTCATCCTTCTCATGGCAACAATCGTCGTAGAACCGCTTGAAGGAATCTTCCACGTAACCAAACTAGACTTGTCACAATGGGGAATCGTTATGGGCGGAAGCTTCTCAATGATTATCATCGTCGAAATCGTTAAGTTTGTTCAACGTAAACTTGGCTTTGATAAGAATGCGATTTAAAAAAAGTCATCTTCGGATGGCTTTTTGCTACAGTTGAAGGAAAGGGCTTGCAGTTATCGGCTTTTGTGCTATAATTGCTATAATATAGTAAAAAGTAAGAGGAGTGTGAGGAAGTGGAAAAGAAAATTGTGAAGGATATTTTGTTTTTATCTCAGGTATCTCAGCCGGCAAGTCAGGATGATCTGTATCTTGCCAGAGATTTACAGGATACGCTTTTAGCCAATCGTGAGACCTGTGTCGGTCTGGCTGCCAATATGATTGGGGTGCAGAAGCGCGTGATTATTTTTAATCTTGGCTTGGTTCCTATGGTCATGTTTAATCCTGTTCTCAAGTCTTTTTCAGGACCTTATGATACAGAAGAAGGCTGTTTGTCCTTGACAGGTGTGAGACCCACTAAGCGTTATGAAACTATAAGGGTTGCCTATCGTGATAGCAAGTGGCAGGAACAGACCATCACCTTGACAGGCTTCCCAGCCCAGATTTGTCAGCATGAACTGGATCACTTGGAAGGACGAATCATTTAGGAGGAAAGCAAATGAAACGAATAGTCTTTGAACTTATTTTTATCGCAACGACCTGGTATATCTTTTTACCGCCTCTTAACCTGACCAGCTGGGAATTTCTCTTTTTCCTCTGTGGGCATTTGCTGCTTGTAGCAATCTTATTTGGTTTTGGCAAGGGAATCAATCTGGTCAAAACAGTTCACGTGCGTCATGGCAAGGCGGAAGCAGCCTTAAATTTTGAGGGTTTCAAAATCAATCGGTTAGGGAAAATCCTTTTAGCTTCTATTGGAGGAATTCTTCTCTTAGCAGCCTTGGTTTCCTTGGTGACTTCTAGCATTTTTCAGGCTAAGAATTATGCCAATGTAGTCACGGTTACGGAAAAAGACTTTACTGAATTTCCTAAGACTGATACCAGTAAGGTTCCTATTTTAGATAGAAGTACTGCTGAAAAAATTGGTGACCGCTACTTGGGTTCCCTAACGGATAAGGTGTCGCAGTACGTAGCGGCAGACACCTATACCCAATTGACGATTGATGGGAAGCCTTATCGGGTTACACCCTTAGAATATGCAGATCCTATCAAGTGGTTTAACAATCAGGCCAAGGGAATCGGCGAATATATTAAGGTGGACATGGTAACCGGAAATGCGGACTTGGTGGACTTGAAGACACCAATCAAGTATTCGGACTCGGAGTATTTTAACCGCGATGTCAAGCGTCACCTGCGCTTGAAGTACCCAACCAAAATCTTCAAGACTCCATCTTTTGAGGTGGACGATGAAGGTAATCCTTTCTATGTGGCTACGGTTTACCAAAAGCAATTTGGACTTGCGGTTCCCCGTCCTGTTTCAGTCATTATCTTGGATGCTACAAATGGAGAAACCAAGGAATACAGCTTATCAGAAGTCCCAGAATGGGTAGACAGGGTCTATCCAGCTGAGGAAACCATTGAGCAAATCAACTATAACGGCAAGTACAAGGATGGTTTCTGGAATGCCATGATTTCCAAGAAAAACGTGACCCAGACTACCAAGGGCTATAATTACTTGTCTATCGGCAATGACATCTATCTCTACACAGGTGTGACATCGGCCAATGCAGATGAAAGTAATCTTGGTTTCATTCTTGAAAATATGCGAACAGGAGAAATCACTAAGTACAGCTTGGCTTCTGCGACCGAAGAATCAGCCCGTGAATCAGCCGAAGGTGCTGTCCAAGAGAAATCCTACAAGGCAACCTTCCCAATCCTCATCAACCTTAATGACAAGCCTCTTTACATCATGGGTTTGAAGGACAATGCTGGCTTGGTCAAAGAGTATGCTCTGGTAGACGCAGTCGAGTACCAAAACGTTATCGTAGCTACGACAGTGGAAGAGATGCTCAGCAAGTACGCCAATAAAAACGACCTTGAAATTGACAATGCAACGACAGAAAGCATCAAGGGAGTAGTAGCAGACCTCAAATCAGCTGTTATCAAGGGAGACACCGTCTACTTCTTTAAAGTTGATGGCAAGATTTACAAGGTTAAGGCCTCAGTATCAGATGACCTGCCTTACCTTGAAAATGGTAAAAACTTTGAAGGTCAAGTAGGAAAAGACAATTATCTCAAGACCTTTAAAGTTCAGTAAAAACAGCTTTATTTAAGAAGTATATGCTATAGTAAGGTAAATTAATACTAATGGAGGACAAACAAATGGGTTTTTATGTGATGATTGCTTCAATGCTACTCGGACTGCTCGCTTTGAAGATAGGTTTTTCTCAGTTCAAGGAGAAAAAAGATAAACTTTTATCTATCTTAACAAGCTTAGCAGGCATATCCCTTGTTCTCGTGGCTGTCTGGTTAGGATGGCCGAAATAAATAGAGAAACCTCGGTCAAACCGAGGTTTTTCAGATGAATTTCTTGGTAGCGGCTAAAAAATATGCTACACTATTAATATGAAAATTTTAATCCCAACAGCAAAAGAAATGAACACAGATTTGCCAAGTATTGAAGCCACTCCTTTAAAACCAGAAAGTCAGGCCGTGCTGGATGCCTTGGCTCTCTATTCTGCTAGTCAATTGGAGAGTTTTTACAAGGTATCAGCCGAGAAGGCGGCGGAAGAATTTCAAAATATCCAAGCTTTAAAAAACAAAACTGCTCAACACTACCCAGCCTTGAAACTTTTTGATGGGCTCATGTACCGCCATATCAAGAGAGATAAGTTGACCGAGGCAGAACAAGCCTATCTTGAAAATCATGTCTTTATTACTTCGGCTTTGTACGGAGTCGTTCCAGCCTTGTCACCTATGCCACCTCACCGTTTGGACTTTTTGATGAAATTAAAAGTCGCTGGTAAGACTTTGAAGAGCCATTGGAAGGCAGCCTATGATGAAGCTATGAATGGTGAAGACCTAATTTTCTCTCTCTTGTCATCCGAGTTTGAGACTGTATTTTCTAAGGAAATCAGAGGAAAAATGGTGACCTTCAAATTCATGGAGGATAGAGGTGGTCAGCTGAAGATTCATTCAACTATTTCTAAGAAAGCGCGTGGTGCCTTCCTAACAGCCCTGATAGAAAATCAAGTACAGACGGTGGAAGAAGCTCGTCGCTTAAGCTTTGCAGGATTTAACTATCGAGAAGACCTGTCACAGCCACAGGAATTGGTTTTTGTAAAGGAAGTATAGAAAATAGATAAAAGAAAAAGTCAGCAGAATTGTACTGCACCCCAAAAGTTAGACAGAAAAAATCTAACTTTTGGGGTGTTTTATTATGAAATTGAGTTATGATGATAAAGTTCAGATCTATGAAC